>CAKZYD010000136.1 GCA_937884085.1 uncultured Sphingomonadales bacterium
ATCGCCTTGAGTGTTGTGACATTGGGCATTTATTCAGCCTGGGCCACGGTGCGCACGCGGCGGTATTTTTATGGCAAGACGACTTTGGACGGCACGCCCTTCCAGTTCACGGCCAGAGCCATCCCCATCTTAATTGGTCGCCTCATCGCGCTGGCGGTCTTTGGCACCTATAGCTATCTCGGCGCCTTTAAGCCTGCTTGGGCCATTGGCTTTCTTATCTTCGTTATCTTGCCGCTTACTCCTTGGATTATTGTGAAATCACAACGGTTTCGCGCGCGCTATAGCTCTTGGCGTAATATCCGCTTCGGCTTTGATGGGACCTATGGCGATGCCTTGGTGGCCTATGTGCTCTTGCCCATTGGCGCGCTCTTCACGCTGTTCATCATCCAGCCGCTGGTCTGGATACAGTCAGCCCATTTCCAATATGGCAATCTGTTTTTTGGCACGCAGCGGTTCAAGTTCGACGGCGACCGACCCGGCTTCTGGTCCACCATTTGGTTCGCTGTTTTGCTGTTCTTTGGTTTGGTGCTTTTGCTTGGGCTTCTTGGCTATGGGCTGATTGAAGGCAGCGCAGCCTTGCCCGACATAACTGAGGGCGTTTTCACAGCGCTGTTTTTGGTTTTGATCTATGCGCCGCTGATTGGCGTTGTTTTGTTCGTCCAAGGACGCCTGTTCAATGCCGTTCTGAATGGCGTCAGCTTTGGCCAAGGGCATTTTGCTGCCAGCATGTCGGTACCGGGGTGGATTTGGGTGCAGCTGAGCAACCTCTTCCTCATCATCATTACCTTTGGTCTGTTCTACCCGTGGGCAAAGGTCCGCACCATGCGCTTCCGGGTGAAAAGTCTGGGCGTGATCGCCACGCAGGCGTTGGTCATCGAAAGCGCTGGCGATGCAGACGATGTGGGCGCGGCCGGTGCTGAGCTGGCCAGCGACTTTGATTTCGACATTTCGCTGTTCTAGGCCATGGAAACCACCGGCCCCACATCCGTTTCTGGGCAGTATTTTTCCGGCGAGACCAGTGCGTCAACGCCCGTGACGCTTAAAGCCGTGGGGAATGATCTCATCATCGAAGGTCTGGCCGAACCGATGGCGGTGCCGCTGGCTGATATTGATGTGGAGGCCCCGCTGGCAGGCATGCCTCAGCATGTGCGCTTGCCCGGCGGGGCGCAAATCGAAGTGGATGGCAGCCACGATATCTCACCCTGGTTTGCCCGCCACAGCCGGCTGGAACGGATGGTGCATTGGCTGGAGCGCCGCTGGCCCGTCGCCGTTGCCTCTCTGGCGATTACCGCGGTTACTGTTTGGGCGCTTTACACCTATGCCTTGCCCGCGACGGCAACCGTTGTGGCAAGTAACATGCCGCTCTCTTGGAAGCGCGGCATCTCTGAGGAATCCGTCCAGCTGCTGCGCCAACTCGGCTTTTTTAAAAGCCGCATCGACTTAGAGCGGCAAAAGGCCATTCGTAAACGCTTTGCGCCGATGGTGGCAGACCTGCCCGACCCAGAACAATATACGCTGGAATTTCGCCACGCGCCGATTTTTGGGCCCAACGCTTTCGCCATGCCGGGCGGGCGCATGGTGGTGCTAGATGACTTGATTGAGCTGACCGACGAGAATGATGAAATTGTCGCCGTTTTGGCGCACGAGCTAGGCCACGCCTATTATCAACACCCCATGCGCATGGCCATTCAGTCGAGCGCGCTGGGCCTCATCGTCGCTGTGGCCATCGGCGATGCATCAGGCCTGGCAAGCCTGCCGCTGATTGGCCTGCAAGCCAATTACTCGCGCAAATTTGAAGCTGAAGCAGATGATTTCGCCATCGAGGCGCTGCAAAAAGCCGGCATCTCGCCGCAAGCTTTGGCTGATATCTTCCAGCGCTTGATGGATGAGTATGGCCTGGAAGGGACTGGAGAAAGTTGGCTCGACAGCCATCCGGCGCTTGAAAAACGCATTAAGAAGGCCTCCGAAGCTGCTAACTAAAGCACGCGCTGTAGCAAGGCGACGTCCAGCCAGCGGTCGAATTTATACCCAGCAGAACGCAAGGTCCCAACCCGCTCAAAGCCCAGCGCAGCGTGAAAAGCCAAACTAGCGGCACATTCAGGGACGTCCGTAATAACAGCCAGCATTTGTGTGCAGCCTTTCCGGCGCGCCCCGGCTATGACGCCTTCCATGAGCGCTTTTCCCAGGCCTTTGCTTTGCGCGCTTGGGGCCAGATAGACTGAATTTTCAGTGATAAAACGGTAGGCTTCCCGGCTGCGGAACGGGCCACAATAGGCAAACCCCCGGAACTCTGTGCCCTCATAAGCCACCAAATAGGGATAACCGGCCTGCACCAGATTCTGCCAACGCGCTGTCATGTCTTCTGGGCTCGGCGGCTCCAGCTCAAAGGTCACGACACTGCTTGACACGAGCGGCGCATAGAGCGCCGCAATGGCAGGCATGTCCGCTTCTTGTGCGGGCCTAATCAAGCAAGCGGTGGCGCACAGCAGTGCCCCGCTCAATGGCAGCGGCGATGAGGCGCTCAATGCCAAAGCGGTGACGGATGATTTCCAGCATGCGCAGCTCTTCTTGGCTTAAATCGCCATCGGCGACAGCCATGTCGCAGCACAGTGCATAGGCCGTCTCTAAGATAGAATGCGGCAGAGCGCCCTGGGCCAAATCCAGCACTGTATCCAGGCCGCCTTCTTCGCCTAGCAGCGCCGCGCATTCCTGGGCTGCCGATGGCATATGAGACACGTTATAGCCTTCAAACACCGGCAGGTAGCGCGCCATGATGCCCATGCGCTCAAGCTCGGTATCAGACAGGTCGCGATCAACCGCGGCAATCACCACGAGCAGGTAAACAAGTGCGCTGTGCGGCGAAATACTGCCGGAGTTCATAAGACTAGTCCCTTCTGCCTAATCGCGGCGAATTTAGGCGGGGCCTCTGACAAAGGCAAGTCAGGTTTTCTGACAAAAAACATCCGTATCCCCGGACTTGCCTGCCCTCGCGGAGGCGGGGGATCCGGGGTCTGGTTCAGCAGCCTGAGCGCGCTGGTCAAACAGGTCCTGAATCGAGTTCAGGACTGCGGACCCAAGAACGACGAGATTGCCTCGCAGGCGTCATTTAAACCGGCACGCTCAATCTCAACCCCGCTTGGAAAACCAGAGAAGAGCCTGGTTGGGGCCGCAGAATCAAGGAGCACAAAGACGCCTCGATCGGTTGCGCGCCGCAGCAAGCGACCATAGGCCTGGATGAGCTTAAAGCGGGCAAGCATGTCATCATAAGAGCGCCCGCCGAAGGCCGACCGGCGCGCGCGGTGCAGGATAGACGGGCGGGGCCACGGCACCCGATCCATGACAATGAGGCGCAAGGCTTCGCCCGGCACATCGATACCATCGCGCAGCGCGTCCGTCCCTAAAAGGCAGCTCTTGGCATCTTCGCGGAAAATGTCGATGAGCGTACCTGGGTCAATGGGGTCAACATGCTGTGCATAAAGCGGCAGGCCAGCGCCCAAGAGGTCTTCAAAGATGCTGGCGTGGGTTTTGTTCAGGCGCGCGATAGCCGTGAACAATCCCAGCGCGCCGCCGCCTGAGGCTAGGAACAAGCGCCGATAAGCGGCAGCGACAGCAGCGGTATCGCGCTTATCCACATCTTGCACCACGATGAGGCGGGTTTGGGCGCCATAGTCAAAGGGGGACGGCGCTGAAAAGCGTTTCGCTGGCAAAATGAGGTGCTGTGCGCCCGTCCGGCTATCCGCGCTTTGCCATTGGGCATCGTCCATCTCTTCCTCTGGGAGTTTATCGCGCAGCGTGGCAGAGGTCATGAGGACGCCGTGCGCGGGGGCAAGAACGAGCTCGGCAAAAGGTTTGGTCGGGTCCACAAAATGGCGGCGCAGGCCCACATCCATATCGCGGCCATAGGCGCGGGCCAGCGCAAGCCAATCGACGACGCCCTCATCCACCGGCTGCTCAAGCGCCGCCAGCATGGTCGACCAGGCCGCCACAGAAGCTGCGCGAAAATCAATGAGGCGCAGCATCCCTTCAAGCCGGGCTTGCCGGTCCCGCTCCGGCGGCGCGCCCTCCTCCTCTTGGTCCGCACCAAGGGCTGCCATAAGCGCTTGCATCGGCTGGCTCAGGCCTGCCAGCGCCTCGGCAAGCGCTGCGCCAGTGTCTAGGAGTTCTGGTGTTGGCGGCAGGACAGCGGCTTCTAAGTCATAGGGGCTCGGCTGGGCACGCGCGAGAATCTGGGCGCGTATAGCGGTCAGAAAGGCTTCGGCGGGCCCAAAAGCCTGGCCATCGCGCAGGCGTCCAAGCCAGCCGTCATTGGGCAAGAAGCCGGCATTCTCTAAGACGGCCTGCAGGGCTTCGGCGATGTCTGGGTTATCATAGTGCAAGTCTCCCAATCGCGCTTCCAAGCCCCTGCCCCGCCTCTGCTCACCACCCAGCAGCCAGCGGCGCAGGTCCGACATTTCTTGGCCAGACAGATGCGCGGCAAAGGCACTGTCAGCCGCATTAAACACGTGATGGGCTTCGTCAAAGACGAGCCGGGTGGGCATGGACCGCGCATCAGCCGCACGGGCTGCCTGAACCATGACGACGGCATGATTAGCAATGACGATATCAGCTCGCGCGGCCTTCCTTTGTGCATGTTCGATGAAGCAGCGGCGGTAGTGGCGGCAAGCGCTGTAGATGCACTCACCGCGCCGGTCTGTCAGGCTCGCAGCCCGATTAGAACCAAATTGCGCCGCAAGCCACGCTGGAAAATCCCCGCCCACCAAATCGCCATCGCGGCTGGCCAGCATCCAGCGCGCGATGAGGCCAATGAGAACACTGTCCGCAGGCCGCCCAGCGCCGCCTTTGGCATAAGACAGCGCTTCTTCCATGTTGAGGAGGCAGAGATAATTCTCCCTGCCCTTGCGCACCACCAGCTTGCGGCGGCGGTCGAGATAAAAGGGCGTCAGCTCTTGCTGGATTTGCCGTTGGAGCGCGCGAGTGTAGGTGGCAATCCAGACCGGCGCGTCTGCCTCTTTGGCCCAGCGCGTGGCGCCCGCCGCATAGCCCAGGGTTTTGCCAATGCCGGTTCCAGCTTCACTGAGCAGGATATTGGGCGCCTCCTCCTGCTGGCGCGGGGAAAAGGCATGGAGGGCCGCTTCCGCATAAGCGCGCTGGCCCGGCCTATCCTCCGCATCGGCTGGCAGAAAATCGCGCAGCTGGCTCAGCACATCGGCTTTTGATAACGCTGGCTCACCGGGCGGCGGTGGTGGTGGCTCGCTCTCCCATTGCGGCAGCACATCGAATATCTGCCGATTGTCTGGCTTCATGGCACTCGACGCGCCCAGCAGCCACGTGCCCCACGGCCAATTGCCTTGTGCCATCACCATGGCCAGCTGATGAAACCCAGCGCGGTAGCGATACCCGGGGCTAGCCGGCGCAGACAAAAGGCGGGTCGCGGCCTCCCTTAGAAAGAGAAGGCCATCATCTGACTGGTCCTGAGGCGGCACGGCCATACCAAGCAGTTTGCCAAGCCCGTCTGGCGTGGGTGTAAAGCTCTGCGCTGGCAGCACAAAGGCAGCCAGCTCCAGGACATCGAAGCAATGGGCGGTCTCAATGGAAAGCAGCCGCCCAGCCCAGGCCCGCGCGCAAAGAAGATGCGGCGTGGCCGACAGACGCTCAGCCGTTTCTGGTAAATCCGCCTCTTCGAAAGCGCCGTCAGCGGTTAAAAAGCACCCGCCTGTGCGGCGCACGATAGCCACCGGCAGGCTTTTGAGACGCTCAAGCGGATCGGCGAAGCTGGCAATATCGCTCATGCGCCATTGCCAGGCCGCCATGGCAGCGCTAGAGGGTGGCCCGCAACATGTAGTAAGCAGCGCATAGCCACACCTTGTGCGCCATGGAGAGTGAGTTGGCAACACTGCCGGATATCGACCGAGACCTCGCCCTGAAATCCAACGCCTGGCCGTTCCAGGAAGCGGCGAAATTGGTCAAACGCTTTAGCAAAACGCCGCCCAAGAACGGCGTCGTTCTGTTTGAGACGGGCTATGGGCCTTCTGGCCTACCGCATATCGGCACCTTTGGCGAAGTGGTGCGCACATCCATGGTGCGCCATGCCTTCTCTGTCCTCAGCGACCTGCCCACCAAGCTCATCTGCTTCTCCGACGATATGGATGGCCTGCGCAAAGTGCCAACGAACGTGCCGGGCCAAGACGAGATGGCGAGGCACCTCTATAAGCCGCTGACGCAGGTACCCGACCCCTTTGGCACGCACCCCAGTTTTGGCGAACATAACAATGCACGCCTCATGGCGTTTTTGGACCAGTTCGGTTTTGACTATGAATTCCGGTCCTCCACGCAATGCTACACGTCCGGCCTTTTTGATGAGACGCTGCTTGCCATGCTTGGCGCCTATGAGAAGGTGATGAATGTCATCTTGCCGACGCTTGGCGAAGAGCGGCGCAAAACATATTCCCCCTTCCTGCCAGTCTGCCCGAAGACAGGCCATGTGCTGCAAGTGCCGATGACGCACACCGACCCAGCGGCGGGCACAGTGACCTATATTGACCCCAATGATGGGGAAGAAATGACAACGCCGGTGACGGGCGGCGCCTGCAAACTGCAATGGAAGGCCGATTGGGCGATGCGCTGGGTCGCGCTCAGCGTTGACTATGAAATGGCCGGCAAAGACTTGATTGAGTCCGTAACGCTGTCCTCAAAGATTGTGCGCGTGCTGGGCGAAACGCCGCCAGAAGGCCTGAGTTACGAACTCTTCCTGGATGATAAAGGCGAGAAAATCTCCAAGTCCAAAGGCAATGGCCTGAGCATCGAAGAATGGCTGCGCTATGCGACGGACGAGAGCCTATCGCTTTATATGTACACCAGCCCGCGCAAGGCCAAGCGGCTCTATTTCGACGTGATCCCCAAAGCGGTGGATGAGTATTTCTCCCATATCGGCGGCTTTTGGAAGGCGGCCGAGGCGGAGGATCAAGCCAAGCTGCTGAGCAACCCAGCCTACCACATCCATAATGGAGCGCCGCCAGCGGACGTGCCGCCCATCAGCTTTGCCTTGCTGCTTAATCTGGTGTCGGCGGCCAATGCGGAGAGCGCTGATACGCTATGGGGCTTTATCGCGCGCTATGTGCCCGGTGCGTCTGCCGCCACCCATCCCGCTCTGGCGGCGCTGATCGACAAAGCGCTCGCCTATTATGAGGATTTTGTAAAACCCACCAAGGCATTTCGTTCACCTACCTCGCAAGAACGTGATGCCATGCAGGACTTGGCGGCCCGCCTTGAAGCGCTACCTGAGGATGCAGATGCAGAAACGCTGCAAAGCGAAGTCTTTGCGGCAGGTCGGGAGAACGGGTTTGAAAACCTACGCGACTGGTTCAAAGCGCTTTATGAATGCCTCCTCGGGCAAAGCCAAGGCCCCCGCATGGGCGGCTTTATCGCGCTCTATGGCCGGGGCGAGACGGTGGCCCTCATTCAAGACTGCTTGGCGGGCAAGCTCACAGCAGTCTAGCCGCAAAGATCCCGTATCCCCGGACTTGATCCGGGGTCTTGCTAAACCAGGTCAATCTTCTTCGGCACGAGATCCTGAATCAAGTTCAGGATTACGCTCTTGGATTAATCGCCCGCTTTTAAGATGGCACAGCATTACCTTGGCGATCATGCTGGCTTTGGCGGATCCGGTATCAGCCGCTGGCGTGACGGCCACGCAGCTGCACGCACAGGGCGCTTGGCGGGAGGCCATTGCTATCGGCGCGGCGCAAGAAGACGTGCCAGGCCTCATTGCTGCCGCCAAAGCAGCGCTCTTCTTAGCAGCGTTCGAGCTGGAAGATGAGGACGAAGCCGTCGCCCTCCTGAGCGACGCCGTCACCTATGCCCAGGCAGCGTTAGAGCGCGCGCCAGACAATGACGACGCGGCCCTGCAGCGCGCTATCGCAGAAGGCTATTTCGCCCGCATCAAAACCTCTCCGCGGCGGGCGCGCAAATCTCGAAAGCTCGGCGAGCGCATTATCGAACGCGATGCAGACAATGCTTTTGCGCTCGGTTTCTTAGGCGGCTGGCACGGCGAAAGCATTGCCAGCTATGGTGTCGCTATCGCTAAGGTGACCGTGGGTGCTAGTAAATCGGCCTTCCAAGAGTATTTTGACGCGGCCCTAGAAGCGGCGCCCAACAACCCGCTCATCGTCGCCTACTACGCGCGCCTCTTGCTCGATATCAACGACAATGGCATGCGCGCCAAAGCAGAAACCTTGCTTGAAAACATTCAAGAAAGCGAACCATCAGACGCTTTTGAAGCGTTTATGAAGAGCCGGGCGACCGAATTGATGGCGGCGCTTCAGACGGGCGATGAGAAAACCCTAAAACGCCTGGTGAAAGAGCAGCGGGCTTTAAGAAACCTCAAATAGGCAATGGCTACGAAGCAGGCTCCATAAAAAAGGGCCGCAGTCGCCTGACTGCAGCCCTACACCCTGATAAATCTTTGCGTGACTTAAGATTTACGGCGCCGGCTCACCATGCCAAGGCCAACCAGGCCAAGGCCGAGAAGGCCAACTGTTGATGGCTCAGGAATGGCGAAGAAGCGTGTGTTCGTTGCACCATTAAACAAGCTCACGGAACCTGGATCGCTTTGACCAAACGTCTGGAAGGAGAAGGTCACGAAATCATTCCCGCCAAAGAAGTTTTGATCGAAATTCTCAGCGAAAAGGCCGCCGGTGACATCAAATTCCAAGTCCGTCGCGCTGATTTGACCATTTGTCAGGTTCAGCTCAATGGTCTCCACGCCCGCCAGCGTTGCAGTCAACCAAATGTCGCCGTCCGTACCGGTGGACGGGTTCAATTCACTAAAT
>CAKZYD010000137.1 GCA_937884085.1 uncultured Sphingomonadales bacterium
GCCTGTCGTAGAGCGTATTTTAGCGGATGCGCGTAAGCTTTCCCCAGGCGCAAGCGGACTGAGCCAGTTACACTCCTTCATGGAGAGCGCCGCTGACGCAAGAGCTTCGCGCGGCCCGACCAAGACTTGGCGCGCGTCTGGGTCTAGCCCCACCACATAAATGGGCTCAGCCATCCCGCCGACGCCAAGGCCTTTGCGCTGGCCAATGGTGTAATGCAGGATACCTCTATGGTGGCCCAAGACACGGCCATCGATGTGGACAATATCGCCGGGTTCTGACGCGCCAGGCCGCAGCCGTGCAACCAGGTCGCCATAATTTCCGTCCGGCACAAAACAAATGTCTTGGCTATCAGGCTTGTCTGACACCGATAGGCCAAAACGCTCTGCCAAAGCGCGCACATCCGGCTTCGTCATACCGCCCAAGGGAAAGCGCAAATAGCCCAACTGCTCTGCCGTCGTGGCGAACAAGAAGTAGCTTTGGTCCTTATCATGGTCGCGGGCCCGGCGCAGTTCTGGGCCATTAGGCCCGACTGTGCGCTGGACATAATGCCCGGTCGCCAGGCAGTCCGCGCCCAAGTCACGGGCCATGCCGTAGAGGTCCTTGAACTTCACACTTTGATTACAGCGTACACAGGGCAATGGCGTTTCGCCGCGGATATAGCTGTCGGCAAAGTCATCGATAACCGCGTCTTTAAAACGACTTTCATAATCGAGCACGTAATGGTCGATGCCAAGCGTCGCGGCCACTTGCTGCGCATCATAAATATCGAGCCCAGCGCAGCAGGCGCCCTTCTTTTGTAGCGCTAAGCCATGGTCATAAAGCTGCAGCGTGATGCCGACGACATCATAGCCCTCGCCATGCAACAGCGCTGCTACGGTGGAGGAATCTACACCGCCGGACATGGCCACGACCACGCGCGTCTCTTCGGGCGCTTTATCAAAACCAAGGCTGTTCATACCGGCTCATATAGGCAAGCTTGGCCTTTCGCGAAAGGGAGAAGCTTGCGGGGCAGAATTTGCCGCAGCAGTGCAGACCTGGCAGGCACATTCTGCTGTTGTTGCTGCCGCCATAGTTAAGGCTGCCAGCCACAGACCACCGAGAAAGCCCACGTTCCCAGGGTTTCGACCCTTAATGGCGTAACTGGCCCAGGCTTTGCAGATATCCGGGCAATCAACGCTGCTCCCCGAAGAGAGCCGGCGGTCACCGACCCGCTAAACGCACGGCCCGGCCCGCACTGAACCATAAGTGAAGGTGGGCCATACCCGTGGACACAGCTTTGACCATGCTCATCGCGCCAGCGCCGCAAGCTGCAGCGCCAAAGGCGGATACAGCGAAAAACCCTAAACCGGACGCGGACGGCGAGAGCTTTGCGAGCACCTTAGCGGCTGAAGACGCCTCTGCGGCAGAAGCAATCGATGATGCTGCTCCCGTTCGGAAAGAGCAGGAACCGGCGCAAGAAGACGCGCCGTCCGCTGAGGTCGCAACGGATGATGATACTGTCGTCAGCGAGAATGAAGCTATCAGCGAGGTCGTTGAAGCGCCCGTTGAGATAGCGCTGGCCGAGACCGATGTGCTTCGAAAGGCTGACAGCGCGGTGGAAGTAGACACACCAACGCCAATCCAGACGGATAATAAGGTCATCGCCGAAAGCGCAGACCTTGAAGACGTCGCAGTAGAAACCGTACCAGCTACGGAGACAGTTTTAGCGGCCCAGCAAATCGCTCCAACCAAACCCGTTGTGAAGCCAGCTGCGGCGCAGAAACCTGCTCCGGTTACTGCTGCCAAGCCAGCTGCGCCCATGACGGATACCGTTGGCGGGGCACAGGCGGCCAAGTCTGGGGTGAGTGAAGCGACAGCTGACGAAGCTGGGTTGGCTTTTGACCAAGGACAGGATGAGCAGCCTGCGCAGCAAGGCAAGCAAGCGCCGGTAGAGGTTGAGCGCGCTGCCAAGCTCGCAGTCGCCCAGCAGCCTGCGCTTCAGACCACACAAAATATCGCAGCTGAGCAAAACCAGCCAATAGCCGCGCAGCCAATCTCCGGATTGGACACAGCGTCCACCCAAGCCAAGCCGACACCGGAGGTGACAGTCCAGGTGCCGCAGCAACGCGCTGAATTAGCCGCGAAGCATGTTGGCCTCGAAATTTCGCGCCAGGCAGCCAAGAATGAAACCAGCTTCACCATTCGCATGGACCCGCCCGAATTGGGCAAGCTGGATGTTAAACTGACCCTGTCAAAGTCAGCAGAAGTGCAAGCCAGCATCTCCATTGAGCGCGAAGGCACCTATGAGCTGCTGGCGCGCGACCTGAAAGCGCTAGAGCGGGCACTGAACGAGGCGGGGCTGAAAACAGACCAGAACAGCCTTGAACTCAACTTGAAAAATCAAAGCTTCCTGGCCGAGCGGGACACCGCAGCCGGGCAAGGAAGCGGCGTCGATAGCGATGGGCAAGAGGGCGAAGACGGCCTGCTGGAAGACGCAGCCATGGCTGCCGCCATGCGCCCGGTTCAGCCTGGCCGCCCCGTCGACATCATTATCTAGGGAACAGCAGCAATGGATGGCATCACCAGCGTTTTAAATCGTCCGACCGGCCCGGCTACCGACAGCCGCGCAGCGGCGGCCTCAACGCAGCTGACCGATGACTTTGACCAGTTTCTAACGCTGCTGACCACGCAGCTGCAGAACCAAGACCCGCTGGAGCCGATGGATTCGTCTGAATTCACCAATCAGCTGGTTCAGTTCACCTCCGTTGAGCAACAAATCGCTACCAATACCAATTTGGAAAACCTGTTGTCAGCCATGCAGCTGCAAAGCGATGGCGCCCTGCTTGGCTATCTTGGCAAGGACGTGGTTGCACAGACGAATACCGCGGCCCTCACCGAAGCTGGCGCGCAATGGTTCTACGCCCTTGGCGCAGATGCTGA
>CAKZYD010000138.1 GCA_937884085.1 uncultured Sphingomonadales bacterium
GGCGTGGAGCCGCTAGACCTGCCTAGTCAGTCAGCTGCCTAGTCCGTGATGTCAGAAACGTTTGAACCTTTGAAGCAACGTGTCCTGTCGGGCGAAACCCTATCAGAGAGCGAAGCCGAAACCGCGTTTGAAGCCATATTAGGTGGCACCCTCGACACCATTGATATGACAGGTTTTTTGGTTGCCTTGAAGATGCGCGGTGAGACGACAGACGAAATTTCCGGCGCCGTGCGCGTGCTGCGGCGCAGCTGCGATGCCAGCCTTGCTCCGGAAGGTGCCATTGATACCTGCGGGACCGGCGGGGACGGCCTGCATACGCTCAATATTTCGACGGCATCCGCCCTTGTTGTTGCGGCTGCGGGCGTTCCAGTTGCCAAGCATGGCAACCGCTCTGTTTCATCGCGCGCTGGGTCAACGGATGTTCTAGCGACGGCTGGCGTGGTGATTGAACAGCCGCGCGAGCACATTCGCGAGGCGCTCAAACGGTTTAATATTACCTATCTCAATGCCCCAACGTTCCACCCAACCATGGCAACGGTGGCGCCAATCCGCCGCCAGCTAGCCGCCCGGACAATTTTTAATTTGCTTGGCCCACTCGCCAACCCAGCAGCCGTAAAACGGCAGCTTCTGGGCACTTATGACCTGAAATGGTGCGCGCCTATGGCGGATGTCCTTTGCCGCCTTGGCAGCGTGATGGCGTGGGTGGTGCACGGCGCGGATGGCCAAGATGAGATGAGTATCTGTGGGCCGACCCATGTTTCCCAACTCTGCGAGGGCAGCGTTTCGCATTTTGAGGTGACACCTGCAGATGCAGGATTGCCGCAGCACAGTCTTGAAGCAATCAAAGGCGGCGACCCGGCGTATAACATGGCGGCACTGCGCGACGTGTTGAACGGTGCGTTAGGGGCCTATCGGGATGCTGTTATGCTCAACGCTGGAGCTGGGCTACTGGTTGCAGGTAAAGTATCATCGCTTAAAGATGGCGCAGAGTTAGCAGGTGACGTGATGTCTCGCGGAACGGCACTGGAGACTCTAGAGGCATGGGCCGCCTTTACACGCGGAGAGCAGCAATGAGCGTCTTAGAAGAAATCATCGCGGCCAAGCGTGCCCATGTGGCCGCCTCTAAAGCCAAGCGCAGTTTAGCAGCGCTTGAAGCCTTGGCGGCGGAGCGCACTGCGCTCGATTTCTCAGGCGCGCTTGAAACGGCCATCCAAAATCATGGCTATGGGCTCATCTGCGAAGTCAAAAAGGCCAGTCCGTCAAAAGGCGTCATTCAGCCAAATTTCACGCCGGAGCGCCACGCCTCTCAGTATATGTCCGGCGGCGCAGCCTGCATTTCCGTTCTGACCGACACCCCTTATTTCCAGGGTAGCGATTCGGACCTGATGGCGGTTCGGACTGCCGTGGATATCCCATTGCTGCGCAAGGACTTTATGATTGACCCCTATCAGGTCACTGAAGCCAAAGCGATAGGTGCGGATTGTGTTCTAATTATCCTTGCTGCGGTCTCGCGAAGCCAGGCGTTGGAATTGGAAGCAGCGGCTTTAGACCAAGGGCTGCAAGTCTTGGCGGAGATTCATGCCTTGGAAGAGCTGGAGGATGCGCTTGCGCTCAAAACTCCGCTGATTGGAGTTAACAACCGAAATCTAAAAACGCTGGACGTTGATCCACAGACAACCCAGACAGTGGCGCAGTCCATTCCAGGCGACCGACATGTTGTGGCTGAAAGCGGCCTCACCGGCCATCAAGACCTAGGGGCGCTGAAACGCATTGGCATAGAGCGCTTCCTCATTGGTGAGGCCCTGATGCGTGAGGATAATCAAGAGACGGCAGTGAAGCGCTTTTTAGGACAGGCCGCATGAGCAAATCTCGCCTCACCCATCTTGATGAGAGCGGCGCTGCGCACATGGTCGATATCTCAGACAAAGCCGTTACAACCCGTGTTGCCACAGCACAAGGGACACTGCATGCAAGCCCAGACACCATCGCCCTGGTGCGCACAGGCCAAGCGCCGAAAGGTGATGTTCTAGCGACGGCGCGGATTGCGGCCATTCAAGCAGTTAAACGCACGTCAGAGCTTATTCCGCTTTGTCATATCTTGCCCATCTCGAAGGTCGCGTGCAGTTTTGACGTTCAGGATGCAGCAATAACCGTTGAGGTCACCGTCAAAACGGCGGGGCAGACCGGGGTGGAGATGGACGCGCTGACCGGCTGCAGCATTGCCTTGCTTACGCTTTATGACATGCTCCAAGCC
>CAKZYD010000139.1 GCA_937884085.1 uncultured Sphingomonadales bacterium
CCGATAGAAACTGAGCGGTTTCCGCTGAAATCTCGCAATAATCAGTGTGCATCTTGAGCTCATCGATGATGACGACTATCACCGGCATGAATGTTCCTGCACCAACATGGAGGGTAACGATATCATGGGATATGCCACGGTCCTGCAAACTGCTCATAACCCGCTGTGTGAAATGAAGGCTGGCTGTCGGCGCGGCGACGGCCCCTGGTTTGTCAGCAAACATGGTTTGATAGTCTGCCCTATCCGCCTCACCTACGGGGCGGCGGCTCGCGATGTAGGGGGGCAAAGGCATCACCCCATGCGTGGCCAAAGCGTCGGCGAAGCCGTCATTCGATGCCTTGAATGTGAGAAGCACTTGGCCATCTGGCCGCTTCTCAACCACCTCAGCACTGAAATACTCGGAAAAGAGTACCTGCTGCCCCCGCTTCAACCGCTTGGCGTTTTTGACAAAGCAAAGCCATGCATCGGGCTGCACCGTCTGATGCAACGTGACTTCAATCTTAGCCTCCCCGCGCCGTCCAAACAAACGGGCTGGGATAACCTTTGTATCATTGAAGACCAGAACATCGCTGGGCTCTAGCTGGTCTGCTAGGCTCAAGAAATCCGCATCAATAGTCTGGTCTGGGCCGCGCAAAACCAGCAGCCGGGAGCTGTCGCGCGGGTCGGCCGGATAAAGCGCGATTTGCGCTTCATCGAGGGGATAATCAAAGTCTGAGAGTTTCAGGGCCGCAGCCTAGGATTGGTCGCCAGCGAGATACGCCTTCACGATCGAGCTGGGGCTTTGCGGTGGCTCACCGCGCTCAATGGAATCGACGAATTCCATGCCATCAATCACCCGGCCCCACACCGTGTATTGATTGTCGAGCCCAAAATTGGGTTGCAACATGATGAAGAACTGGCTGTTGGCGGAATTGGGCGCATCGGTCCGCGCCATGGACGTCACGCCGCGCAAATGCGGGAACTCGTTAAATTCAGCTTCCAAATCGGGTAAGTCTGAGCCGCCGCCGCCTGTTCCGGTTGGATCGCCCGTTTGCGCCATAAAGCCCTCAATCACGCGGTGAAAAACAATCCCATTGTAGAAGCCTTCACGCGCCAGTGTTTTGATGCGTTCCACATGCTTGGGCGCCAAATCTGGTCGCATGAGAATGCGGACGGAGCCGCCCGTCGACAAATCCAGCACCAAAGTGTTTTCCAAGTCTTCGGCTTGAGCTTCAGCGGCCATGAGCCATCCCCCTATAATTAGGCAAGTGAGCCAGCTCAGCATCTCAACGCGTCTCCCTTTGTATCTCGCTTATTTTTTTAGCGGGGCGATACATGAGGAAAAAAGTTCGTTCACGCAACCCTCGAAGCAGCCCTGATCGGATTAGAGCGACTTTTTGCGCGACTTTACCCGCGCATAGACTTCTTTGGCCACATCTGCAGACACGAACTTATCAATGTCGCCGCCATAAATGGCGATCTCCTTCACCAGACGGGAGGCAATGGGCTGCAGACCGGCTTCCGCCATCAAAAAGACTGTCTCAATATTGGGATTAAGCTGCTGGTTCATACCTGCCATTTGGAATTCATATTCAAAGTCCGACACGGCGCGGAGACCGCGCACGATAACCTGCGCGCCCTGGTCCTCCGCAAAATCCATGAGTAAGGAATTGAAGGAGACAACACGCACGCTGCCGCCATTACTATTGGTCAGCTCGGCTGTCTCGCGCTTGACCATCGCAACACGTTCTTCGAGCGTAAAAAGTGGGTCTTTCGAGGGGTTTGTCGCCACCCCGATAACCAATTCATCAACCAGCTTCATACCGCGCCGAATGATGTCGGTATGACCCTTCGTTAGCGGGTCAAACGTCCCTGGATAAACGCCGCGTCGCATCATGTCCCCTCAGCAGCACGAAGACCGGTGCCTTCTCTATCCTGCTTCAAAGTCAAAAGCAAAGCTTGGCACCGGGTTTGCCTTCGCTACAGGGCTGAAGGCTATGAAAAGCAATCTTGGGCAAAAAAGAAGCAGCAGCGTTTCGCTCAATCGTTTGAAACGGATGGCTTAGCCGAACTTGCAAACACAAATCTTGTTGCCGTCCAGGTCTCGGAAGTAACCACCATAAAAAGTGGGCACGCGCTCACCAGGGGCCCCTTCGTCGGTAGCGCCCATCTCAATCGCCTTGGCATAAGCCTTATCCACCGCTTCACGGCTCGGCGCACCCAGCGCCGGCATAACCCCGTTTCCACATGTGGCATCTTCCAAATCATGCGGCGT
>CAKZYD010000140.1 GCA_937884085.1 uncultured Sphingomonadales bacterium
CGGCAAAATAGGCAGTGCGTCTTGGAAAAATTTCGCTGCCTCACTGGGCACCGAAATAGTCTGTGTGGGGATATCTGGGACCAACTTTGCGTCGCCGAGCCAGAAGAACACAGGCCCGTCCTCGCGCAGAGTTGCCCAAGCCTTGGCGACAATTTCCGGCCCAATCCCGGCCGGGTCGCCCAGGGTGATAACCAGCGGCGCGCTATTTGTATTCGACGATGGCATCGCGGCGCAGGTCGCGCAGATAGCGGCGCGCCATCATGGACAGGCGGCGCTGGTTCAATTGGTTTTCGATAACGGCAGGGGTTGGCGTCTGTACTTCCGGCTGCTGAATATCGCAAATGATAAACAGCCGATAGCCAGTGGGAAAACGCAGCGGGTCAGTCAGGTCCCCTTTCTCAAGGGGGCGCAGCGCTACCTGCAAAGGCTCCGGCAAATCTCGCAGTCGCAATACGCCGAGCGCAGTTGCTTCCGCCGCTCCAAATTCATCGCCCAGCGCGCCGGCGGCTTCACAGGTGCTGCCCTTTCTAGCGGCCGCGCGGGCGAGGTTGGACACCCGGTCTAAATCCGCCATTACCGGCTCTGGGTCGAGCGGCCAGAACAGCGACGCCAAGTCATATTGGGTGTCGAGCGGGTCCGCGCTCAAAATGCGGCGCCTGTCCTTGAGCAAAACGACGTAGTAGCCGCTTGGGGTGCGGATGGGGTTGGAGAGCTGGTTAATGCGCATCTCCGGCACCACGGGCCGAATGTTGCGCGATAGCTGGTCTTCCATCACCCAACCCAAGTCACCGCCAACAGCTGCTGTTGGGGCTTCTGAGAACTGCCGGGCAAACGCTTCAAACCGCGCACCTTGGCGGACGCGGTCCACAATTTGTTGTGCTGTAAAGCGCACTTCTGCGTCATTGGTCGGATTGGCATTTAGGAAGATTTCGGCCACATTATATTCAAACTGGCCCTTTGCGTCTTCCAAGCGGGCGAGCGCTTCGTCAATCTCTTCATCGCTGATGGTGATCTGCGGCTCCAGGCGGCGTTGCACCAGTTGGCTCCACGCAATTTCCGCGCGGATTTGCTCCTCCAAAGCGCGGCGCGACGTGCCGTTTTCTAAAAGAAAGTCTTCAAATTGGTTTGGCTGCTGATTGAAGTTGCCAGCGACGGATGAGAAGGCGCGCTCCACGATATCCGGCGTGACGACAATTTCATTTTCTTCCGCCGCCTGCAGCTGCAGTTTTTCATCCACCAGGGTCGTTAGAATCTGCTGGCGCAGCTGCTGCAGGTCCGCCTCTGACAGTTCAGAGCCTGTAGAGGCGAGCACAAGTGTGAGCCGACGCGAAACATCATAGTCCGAAATCACATCCTCATTGACGATGGCAACGGCGCGCTGCACTTGCTCGTCAAATTGCGCAAAGCCTAGCCGTGCCGGCAGCAGCAATGCTGCGCAGGTCATACAAATCCAAAAAGTCGGCTTTACTCTCATTCGTCTACTTTAATGCTGCCCGTGTACTGCAAGCGCAATATGTTCCCAGCCATGTACTGTTTTCGATTTGGGTCCGTCAATTGGCGCTATCATCATTGCTATGCAATATGGTCTAACCAAGATTGCGCAACACGACGCGGAAAGTGACCGCTGTGCCAGGTTCCACGTCGCGATCTTCGGTAAAGTTGCGGCGATAGTTGAGCTGAAATTCCAAACATTCATCGGTGTAGATAAGGCTCGCGCGGTTGCGAACGGGTTCACGCCCGCTTGTCAGAGCTTGCACGGTCGAGCCGGTGATTTGCCAATTTTCATTAATCCGAAGCCGCGAGGCGAGCCGCAGTTCTTCGCGGTCGCTGGGCAGGTCAGGGCCTGGGTTCCGGTTCAGCCGTTCATAGCCGACCGTGATGGAAAATCGATCGGTGCCGACAGTGGCATTTACCTCGTTGCGTCGCACTGAGAAATTGTTTTTGTCAAAACGGAAGCGGTTGCGAATAGACAGCCAATCGCGGACGTTGAGGCTGACCCGGCCGACAATGTCGGAGAAATTGCCCTCCAGACCAGTGCCTTGTGGGTAAATCACGGAATCATTGTCGAAGCTGTAGCTTTGCGCCAGCGTCGCATCGAGCTCGATTTTCTTCAGCAATAGTCTCCAGGTCGCGCCATAGGTCACCCGCGTGCCGCCATCCCACAGGTCATTGCCGGGCACGCGGTCAGCGAGAAAGATATTGCCGTCGTCCAGGTCAAAAGAACGACTATCTTCATTGGGAATGTCGCCGACATCGCTGTCAGAGGTGCCTGATACAATAAGCACGCGTGGTTCTAGAAGCTGAGTGAAGTCTCCCAGAGAATTGATGAGCGGTAAGCGCATATCCACTGAAATGCGCGCTAGGGCGCGGGTTTCTGTACCATTGATTGTCGCAAAAGCTGGGTCATCCGGGCGGTCCGCATCGGTGACATAATAATAATCCCCTCGGGCCAGCACAGTGGTGGTCGTCAGCAGGCCGCTGGAGAAATTCCATGGCAGGCGCAGGCCGCCGCTGACCAACGCGCGGCGGGTGTCTTGGCCATCAAAGCGCTGGACGGCCAAGGCATCCACTTCACCAAAGGCCCGAAGCGTTTTCCAAAGCGGGTCGCTTTCATAGCGATAATTCAGGCGCGGTAAGGCCTGTGGCACTAGGCCCGCGTCATCCTCAACCCGCAGGCCTTGAAAGCCGACAAGGCGGGCATTCACATAGTGATTGTCGTAAAACCCCTCGAGCGCATAGGTGTTGACGAGCGTGTCTTCATCAGACCAGTCATAGCGCGTCAAATAGGTATCATCGCTGGCGAATTTGAGCTGATAGGTGGAGCGCCAATGCTTGTTGTGGATGAATTGCCCGTTTGAGAACAGGTGGCCGCGCAGGATGTTGCGCCCTGTGACTTGGTTGAAGTCATCGCGTTCCGGGACATAGGTAAAGCTGCCCTCGGCTGTCAACGAGCCGTTGCGAAATTGTTTGCGATATTCGGTCCCAAGAACGGCCCGCTCTTTGGTGGTGATAATCGGCGTTAAGGTCACATCCTGTGTGGGGTCGATATCGATGAAATAGGGGATGGCGAGAACCAGCCCAAGCTCATCGCGCTGGCGGACCTCCGGCACCAGAAGACCAGACGCTTTTTCCAAAGAAGGGTGCGAGATATAGGGCAAATAGAAAATTGGAACGCCAAGGAATTCCAAAAACGCGTTATCATAGTAGAGCCGCTTCTTTTTCAGGTCATGGACGACCTTAACGGCTTTGATTTGCCACAGCGGCTTTTCGCCTTCTTCGCAGATTTCACACGGAGAATAGACCGCGCGCCGGAAGGTGGTTTTATCGCCGCTTCTATCGCCTTCTAAGGCTGCGACCCGCGAGCTGTCCGCTAACAGCAATTCCACATTCTCAATAAAGCCATCACGCAGCTCATCGGAAATGTTGAGGGTTTCCGACGTGAGCACATTGCCTTCAGTATCAACGATGCGGACGTCGCCCTTGGCGCTCACAAGGCCTGTGTTCCTGTCATAGGTAATGGACCTGGCCGTTAGCGTATATTCGCCGCGCACAACGCGAACACCGCCGCGGGCGGTAATCAGCTGTGCGTTGCTGTCATAAACCAGCTGGTCTGCTTCCAGCTCGATGATTTCTTCTGCCTGTGCCGCTTCGCTGGAAACACTGGATTGGGCGGCCGCCTTTGGCGCCATAACAACAGCGCAGAGTGCCAAAAACACAATCGAGCATAGCGTACGGGTGTTGGCCAAAGGCGCTGAGGTGGGCACTGAGACTCACTATCCCCCGATTTATCCATGCCTTCGGCCGCGCCTGGGCGACGATTTCACCCATTTCTGGCGTTGCCGCCCGCGCCCTTGTCCGTTAGGTACACAGACACGTCTCCGCATGCAATCGGCTGGACTTAAATTCCCCGAGCTGTTGCATCTGCGCGCCGCTTAGCAAAGGATTCGATTTATGATGCAAGTCAGTTTCACGCCGCTCAATCTCCCCCGCACAGGTGTCGTTGTGCTTTTGGCGCGCAATAGCGCCACTTTGGGTGAAATCGGGCGTGAGGCCGACGATGCGCTTGGCGGTGCGCTGACCCGGCTGATGAAGAACAGCCGGTTTCGCGGCGAAAAAGGTCAGATGCTTGAGTTCGCTGCGCCGGATTTGGGCCGAGCCAGCCGGCTTATCCTCTGCGGGATTGGCAAACCGGCTGATCTTAGCACCCATGACTTGGAGTTGCTTGGCGGCCGGGTGGTCGCGCGGCTCATCAAAAGCGGCGAGAAATCCATCAGCGTTGTTGTAGACGACTTTGACGGCGTCACCCTCAAGCCGCAGGATATGGCCGCCCATGTGGCGATGGGGGCGCAGCTGCGCCTGTATCGGTTTGATAAATACCGCACCACCCTGCGTGACGTTGACCAAACATCGCTGGAACGCATCACGGTCCTCACGCGCGCTGCCAAGCGCTCTGAGACGCTCTATGCCTCATACAAAGACGTGCTCGAGGGTGTCTATTTCACCCGTGATTTGGTTTCAGAGCCAGCCAACGCGCTCACCCCGGCCGTTTTCGCCGAACGCCTGCAAGCGCTGGCAGAACATGGCTTGACCATTACGACGCTAGGGCCTGAAGAGATGCTGTCTATGGGCATGGGTACGCTCATGGGTGTGGCGCAAGGCAGTGCCAATCCCCCGCGCCTGGTTGCCATGGAATACCGCGGTCCCGGCACATCAAAAAATAGCCGCCCCCTCGCTTTCATCGGCAAGGGTGTCACCTTTGACACCGGCGGTATTTCTCTAAAACCGCCCGGCGGCATGGAAGATATGAAGTTCGATATGGGCGGCGCTGGCATTGTCGGCGGCACCATGCTGGCTTTGGCCAAGCGCAAGGCGAAAGCCCATGTCGTTGGTCTTGTTGGCCTCGTCGAGAACATGCCCTCTGGCACCGCCCAGCGCCCTGGGGACGTGGTGACCTCCATGTCTGGCCAAACTGTGGAAGTCATCAACACGGATGCGGAAGGCCGCTTGGTGCTGGCTGATGTAATGCACTATGCGCAAGAGACGTTTAATCCGCGCCTCATGGTAGACCTGGCAACCCTCACGGGCGCTATCATCATATCCCTTGGCAACGAGTATGCTGGCATGTTCTGCAACGATGATGCTTTGGCAGATTCCATAAATAAAGCCGGTCAGACAACTGGCGATAAGGTGTGGCGCATGCCCATTGGCCCTGCTTATGACCGGCTTATCAATAGTCAAATCGCGGATATGAAGAACGTCGGTCCACGTGAAGGCGGTTCCATCACTGCTGCCCAGTTCCTGCAGCGCTTTGTAAAAGATGGCCGTCCTTGGGCACATTTGGATGTGGCGGGCACGGTCTGGGCAAAATCAGACAATCCGCTCTATCCGAAAGGCGCGACGGGCTATGGCGTCCGCCTGCTCGACCAACTGGTGCGCGATATCGCTGAATAGGGCAGGGCCTTGGCGCAGGTCAGCTTCTACCACCTCGAGCGACAAGGCGTTGAGGCAGCGCTGCCTAAGCTCTTAGAGAAGGTCTTGGCTGCCGAGCTCAAAGTGGTGGTCTTTCTCGATGATCAAGCGCTTTTAAAAACCTTGGATGATGCGCTGTGGACATATAACCCCTCCAGCTTCCTGCCGCATGGAACTGAAGAGACCCCGCATCCGGACTTGCAGCCAGTCTATTTGACGACAGCGCGAGATGTCCCAAACGAGGCCCAAGTGGTTGTTCTCATCAACGCTGCGAAAGCACCCGACTTAGAAGCCTTTGAGCGCTGCCTCTACATGTTTGATGGGCGCGAGGAGCCCATCCTCACAGAAGCGCGCAAGGATTGGACGGCCATGAAAACCGCTGGCCATGACGTGACGTATTGGCAGCAGAACCAGGCAGGCGGATGGGAGAAAAAAGCTTAGACAGTTTGCGTCTCAGCAGCGGCCTCATAGGCCTCTTGCGCTGCCATCCAGTCCCCTTCGGCCGTTTCTAGAGCGGTCTGCGCCTCGGCCAGTGTCTTTTGCAGTTCAACCACAGTGGCGGAGCCGGGCGTATCGTAGAGCGCTGGGTCTGCCAGCTTTTCCCGCAGTCTTGAAATCTCCGCAGTGTGCCTCTCCATAGCTTTTTCTGCTGCAGCGATGGTTTTCTTTAAAGGCGCTAAAGCCTGGCGGCGTTCAGCAGCGGCTTGGCGGTCCGTGCGCTTATTACGTTCGCGTTTCGCGGATGCGGCGCTGTCCTTTTGGCCCAAGACGCTGGCGCGGTAGTCGCCTAATGTGCCGTCGAAGCGTTTGACGGTCTGGTTTTCCACCACCCACAAGCGGTCAGCGCACAGGTCAAGCAGCGCGCGGTCGTGGCTGATGATCAGCACGGCGCCCTCATAGGTGCTGATGGCCTCCGCCAAAATTTGGCGGCTGGCGATATCGAGATGGTTGGTTGGCTCATCCAGGATGAGCATTTGCGGATTATCGGTGCAGATGAGCGCCAACAAGAGCCGGGCCCGTTGTCCGCCAGAGAGCGTGCGTGTGGGCCGCTCGGCCATATCGGCATCAAAGCCAAAATGCGCCAGCCGGGCGCGGACTTGGGCAGGGCCAAGTAACGGTAGTTTGGCGCGCATATGCTCCAGCGGCGTGTCTTCGCCATCCAGCACATCCACCTGGTGCTGGGTGAAAAACCCGACGCGCAATTTTTTCGCGCGCCGAAGCTCCCCGCCAAAGGGTGTGAGGTTGCCTGTGAGCAGTTTTGCGAACGTTGACTTGCCCCGGCCATTGGGGCCCAGCAGCGCGATGCGGTCGTCCTGGTCAATGCGGATGGAGAGGTTTTTTAGAATTGGTTTGTCAGCCTCATAGCCCGTGCTGACGCCATCGAGCGTCAGAATGGGCGGCGGCAGCGGCTCAATCCTTGGCAAGGTGATGGTGGCGCTGCGTTCCTCAGCAATGGTTTCTACCGAGCCGAGCTTTTCCAGCGCCTTGATCCGGCTTTGCGCCTGCTTGGCCTTGCTGGCCTTAGCCTTAAAGCGCTCGACAAAGGCTTCCATGTGGGCGCGTTTGGCCGCCAGCTTTTCCGCAGCTTTCGACGCCAGCGCGCTGCGGGCGCTGAATTCGCTGACAAAGCGGTCGTAATTGCCTGTGTAGAGCGTCGTCTGCCCGTGGCTGAGATGCAGGATATGGCTTGGTGTGGTGGTCAGAATATCCCTATCATGGCTAATGAGGATCCAGCCGCGCGGATAGTGTTTTAGATGGTTTTCCAGCCACAGCGCGCCTTCTAGGTCCAGATAGTTGGTGGGTTCATCCAGCAGCATATAATCAGGCTCGGCGAACAAAATGCCGGCCAAGCTGGCACGCATTTGCCAGCCGCCTGAAAAGCTGCTGATGGGCCGCGTGAGTGCTTCTGATGAAAAGCCCAGGCCGGAGAGAATGCTTGAGGCTTTGGCATCGGCAGCGGCATCGCCGAGTACAAAACGCCGGTAATGCGCGTCCGCGAGCGCGTCAGGATCAGCGGTTTCATCGGCCACCAGTTGGCGCAGCGCATAAAGTTCATCATGGGCGCGTATATCCACATCCAGGACGCTCAGGCTTGCGTCTGGAATGGATTGCTCAAGCCGTTTTACCCGGGTGCGCGCGGCGACCTCTATTTCCCCCTGGCCCAGCGGCAGGCTGCCATCAATCAACTTGAGGAGCGTCGATTTTCCAGCGCCATTGGGCCCAACGAGCGCCACTTTGGCCGCCGCCGGTAGGGCTGCGCTGGCGCCGTCGAGCACTGGTTTTGCGCCGTAGCTAAAGCTGACATCAGAAAAGCGGATCATCGCCGCTCTTTTGGCAGAGCTGGCACTATAAGAAAACCCATTGCGCGCGTCGTTCTCTGGTGGCTATAAGCCGCGCAAATTCTAATTCATAAGGACTGACCCTGCCATGCAACGCACTTTTTCGATCATCAAACCCGATGCCACGCGCCGTAATTTAACGGGCAAAATCAACGCTATGCTTGAAGATGCTGGTCTGCGCATCGTGGCGCAGAAACGTATCCATATGTCGCAAGCGGACGCGGAAGCCTTTTACGGCGTTCACAAAGAGCGCCCGTTTTTCAATGATCTGGTGTCTTTTATGACGTCCGGCCCAGTCGTGGTGCAGGTTCTCGAAGGGGACGACGCTGTCTTAAAAAACCGCACGGTGATGGGCGCGACCAACCCAGAGGATGCCGATGAAGGCACCATCCGCAAGACCTTTGCGGAAAGTATCGAGGCCAATTCCGTGCATGGTTCAGATTCGCCGGAAAATGCCGAGATCGAGATCCGTTTCTTCTTCTCCGACCGCGAGATTGTCGGCTAAACAGCCCGATCCGGCATGCGCAGCGATGTCTGCTGCGCTTCTGCGCCCTTAACCTCAACACGGTCGCCGGAGAGTGTCACTCGGCCTTCGGCGACCCAGCGCAGGGCGCGGGGATAAATCTGATGCTCTTCGGCCAGCACGCGCTCTGCAAGGGCCGCTTCGTCATCGCCTTGCAGTACTGGCACAGCCGCCTGGATGATGATCGGCCCGGCATCCATTTCCGGAACCACGAAATGGACACTACAGCCAGCAATTTTCACACCAGCGTCCAGTGTTTGCCGGTGCGTGTGAAGGCCTTTGAAGGCGGGCAGAAGAGACGGGTGAATGTTTATCATGCGTCCCGACCAGCGGCTGACGAAATCCGCGCTCAGCAGCCGCATGAAACCGGCAAGGCAAATGAACTCCGCGCCCGACGCGACGATGGCGTCTTGGAGCGCCGCTTCAAAGGCTGCCTTGCTCTCGTAATTCTTGTGATTGATGGCCGCTGCCGGGATGCCCGCAGCTTTGGCGCGCTCAAGGCCATAGGCATCCGGCCGGTTGGACAGAACGGTCACGATTTCGGCCGGAAAACTAGGCTGCGCGCAGGCATCAATGAGGCTTTGCAGGTTGCTTCCGCGGCCGGAAATGAGCACCGCGACTTTCAATGTCGGCATTAATCGGTGACCTGCCAGGCATCGTCATATCCCCAATGCCCTGCTGGGCCGGTCACTGTGATGGCACTGCTATCGCGCTGCGCTACGTGGCCGATGGTGATGCACTTGATGCCCGTGCTTTCAACACGTTGGCGGAAGGTGTCCGCATCCGCTTCTGCGACGATGACTGCCATGCCAATCCCGCAGTTAAAGGTTTTGAGCAGTTCATCAGGCGGCAAGGCAGCGCCTTCCTTAAGCCATGTAAAGACGGAGGGCAGGGCCCAGCGGCCGGTTTCAATATGCGCAGAAAGGCCACCCGGCAACACCCGCGGAATATTCTCTGTCAGCCCACCGCCGGTAATGTGCGCTAGGGCTTTGGCGGTGCCGTCTTGGAGACTGCCCAGTAAGCTTTGGACATAGATTTGCGTCGGCGTCAGCAGCGCTTCGGCCAAGCTCTGGTTCGACGCGAAAGGCGCAGGGCCGCCAAGCGCATGACCACCGGCCTCAGCCACCTTTCTTACCAAGGAAAAGCCATTGGAGTGCACACCGGTGGAGGCTAGCCCTAGGATAACATCGCCGGGCTTGATATCCGGCGTTACCAGCTGCACCCGTTCGGCTGCGCCAACGGCAAAGCCAGCCAAATCATAGTCGCCATCCTGATACATACCTGGCATTTCTGCGGTTTCCCCGCCAATGAGTGCGCAGCCTGCTTGGCGGCAGCCTTCCGCAATACCGGCTACAACAGCTTTCGCAATTTCGGGCTCTAGTCTCCCGGTGGCGAAATAATCGAGAAAGAAGAGGGGCTGGGCGCGCTGGACAATCAGGTCGTTGACGCACATAGCCACCAAATCAATCCCGACCGTGCTGTGGAGGCCGCTTTCAATGGCGATTTTCAGCTTAGTGCCAACGCCATCAGTTGCAGCTACCAAAATCGGGTCTTCAAAGCCCGCCGCCTTGGGGTCAAACAGGCCGCCAAAGCCGCCCAGGCTTACATTGGCGCCGGGCCGCTGGGTTGCTTTGGCCAGTGGCGCAATGGCCCTAACGAACGCATTGCCAGCATCGATATCAACACCAGCATCGGCATAGGTCAGCGGAGCTGGCTTGGTGGTATCCCCCATAATGTTCACATCCTAGGTCTTAGGGCGGGCGCCGCAATTTTGCCTTGCCGGACAATCATTGGGGAAAGCGGGACAAAGGCCTTTGCGCATGACATGACTTTTCCTATGGTCTGAAAATGCTTAACGCCACTCGTTTTTTGGGTTTTTTGATTGCGGCAGTTTTTGTGGCCGCATCTGCGTGGGCACAAGGGGGGGCGCAAGGGGTCGCACAAGGCGGGGCCCAAGAGGCATCGCCAACGGCCCCGCCGCGCTCTATTTTCACTGTCGGCAGCGTTGATGTGGACATCACTGCTACCTCCGCCGCATCGGCCCGGCAAAGCGCGATCGCCCAGTCGCGCCGCCTTGCCTTTACGCGGCTGTTTAAGCGTTTGGTTGCGACCGAAGATTTAGAAGCAGAGCCGGCGCTGACCAATGCGGAACTGGCTGGCCTCGTACGCGCCATCGACATCTTGGAGGAAAGTACCTCCCAGACGCGCTATATCGCAAAGCTTGCCGTGAGCTTTGAGCCGGAGAAAGTGACGGGCTTGTTAGAACGTCTTGGTGTCACGTACACGGACTCAGAAACGCCGCCCATTCTGGTGCTGCCGCTTGCACACTATGGCGGCGTCCCTTTGCTTTTGAGCGAAGACAATGTCTGGGCTCAGGCTTGGCAGCAATCGCCGAGCCGCGCTAGTAGCCTCGTGGACTATCGCCTGCCAGAGCGAACGCCTGATTTTCTCATGCGGGTCTCTCCCATGAGCGTGCCGCACGCTGCGCCAGAGACACTGATTGAGTTATTGCGGGTGATTGGGGCGAGTGATGTGTTGGTGGCGGAGGCGGCCATCAGCCTCGATTTTGCCAGTCAGCGATATCTTGCGACTTTTGACGTCCGCCGCGGGCCTGGCCAAGGCGCTTTCATGACCTTTGATATGGCGCAGCAACCTGATGAAAGCCCCCAAGACATGTTAGAGCGCGCCATCGCCAAAGTGGATGCAGAGCTCTCCGCGCTGTGGAAGCGGCAACTCCTTATAGAATTTGCCCAAGCCCAGACGATTGCCATTACAGCGCAATATGAAGCAGCAGCCGATTGGCGCCGCATCCGGGGCAATTTAGGCGCCGCCCGGCGTCTACGGGACTTGCAGGTCCTATCCATTGCGCTTGACCATGCAGAGCTCAAAGCTCGGTTTTTCGGGGACTTTGATAGCTTGGAAAAAACGCTAGCTGCTGATGGCCTCGCCGTGCGGCAAAACAAACCGGGACTTTGGGATGTGCGTGTGATGACGATGGCCGAGCGTGCCGCTTTTGTTGGGGCGGAAGTGGATGCCGCAGGAGAGTATGTCGACCCTATCAGCGCTGAGCCATGACACCGGAGATACGGCCTATGCCAGAAAGCACATCCTTTGACGTGCCGCCCTGGGAAATGAATAGCTCAATCGATGATGCTGCACCCGATGGGACGAGCCCAAACTTGCAAGACACTCCTGATGAGGTGACGACCCCATGACCTTGCCCCGATGGCTCATCCCGGCGCTTGCCGTCATCTTATTCTTCCTGTTCATCTCTGCGGTGAAAGGCATTCTGCTGCCGTTTGTCGCGGGCCTGGCCATCGCCTATCTTTTTGACCCACTGGC
>CAKZYD010000141.1 GCA_937884085.1 uncultured Sphingomonadales bacterium
ACCGGAAGAGCCCGCGCCGCCTGAGCCAACGCAGAAAGAAGAAGTTGTTCAAAGCGCGCCTGAGCCCGAGCCCGAACCTGTTCCAGAACCAGAGCCTGAACCGGAAAAACAGGCTGAGGTTGAGAAACCCGAAGAAAAGCCCGTCGATGAAAAAGAGACCCTGGCGGACTTGGCCCGGCTTATCGACAGAAGTAAGGAGGAAGAGGCAACGACCCAGGATCTTGAAAACGACCTGTTCGCTGCCTTCGGCAAAAAGCGCATCGCATCGACCAGTCGCGATAGCCGCGAAGAGAGCTTGAGCTTGACAGACGCCGCCCGCGCGCAAGTTGCTAAGTGCTGGAATTTGCCGCTTGGGGCTAAGGGGATTGAGAAGATGCGGGTAACCGTCAATGTGCTGCTTGGACCAGATGGAATCCTGGTGGGCGCACCGACACTCGATTCCTATGACCAGCGCCGTATGAACCGGAGCGGGGAGGCGGCCTTTAATGCCTTTGCCTTGAGCGCCATGCGCGCGGTTCAAAAATGCGCCCCCTACGAACTGCCTCAAGCGAGATACGCCGAATGGAAAGCCCTTCGCCTTAATTTTGACCCGAGCCAGATGGTGAATTGATCTGGCAAACAGCGTGAACCCGACAGAAAGTAGTCCTTCATCTATGCATCGAATTTTCTTCTTCGTTTTTAGCTTGTTCGTCGCCGCGCCAGCATGGGCTCAGCTCGAAATTGACATCACTGAGGGCACAGCCGATCCAATTGATATCGCTATTCCCAGCTTTGTCAGTGCAAGCACTGCTCAAACCTCGGAAGGCACTGCAGCGCAGGTTGGAGAGAAAATCGCGTCTGTTATTCGCGGCAATTTAAAGCGTTCAGGGTTATTCAAGCCGTTGCGCAAGGAAACCTTCATCAGAACGCTGCGTCCCGGTGAGGCACGGCCGGAGATGAGCGTGTGGCGGGCGATCAATGCCGAAGCGCTGATCGCGGGCGGCTTAACGGTTGCTGGCGATGGCAGCTTGAATGTGGAGTTTCGGCTGTGGGATGTTTTCTCCGAACAGCAGCTCACCGGCCTGCGCTACAGTCTTCCAGTGCGCAATTGGCGCCGTGTTGCGCATCTGATTTCGGATGCGGTCTATCAGCGCCTCACTGGTGAAGCAGGGTATTTCGATAGCCGCATCGTCTATATTTCTGAGGTAGGGCCAAAGACCACCCGTGTGAAACGCCTTGCGATTATGGACCAAGACGGTGCCAATCATCGGTTTCTAACAAGCGGTAAGGACCTGGTTCTGACCCCGCGCTTTTCGCCATCCCAGCAGGAAATTACCTACATGGCCTATTATAATGATCGGCCACGTGTGTATCTCTACAATCTGGAAAGCGGGAAGCATGAGGTTCTGGGTGATTTCCCAAATATGACCTTTGCCCCCCGGTTTTCACCGGATGGCAATAAGATCATCATGAGCCTGGCGCGAAACGGCAATTCTGACATCTATCTCATGGACTTGCGTACCCGCCAGGTGCGGCAACTCACGGACAGTCCAGCGATTGATACCTCCGGCTCTTATTCGCCTTCGGGAGATCAGATTGTCTTCAATTCAGATCGCGGCGGCAGCCAGCAGCTCTATGTGATGGATGAGAGAGGCGGCTCTGTGCGCCGGATTTCCTTTGGGAACGGGCGCTATGGGACGCCTGTTTGGTCTCCGCGCGGGGATTTGATCGCCTTTACGAAGATCGATCCCAAAAGTCGCCAGTTTCGCATTGGCGTGATGCGCCCGGATGGGAAAGGCGAGCGTATGCTCACCGCCTCCTATCAAGACGAAGGCCCGACTTGGTCGCCAAATGGCCGCGTTCTCCTGTTTTTTAGGACGGACAGGTATAAGTCGGACGGATCCGGCGGCGGTGTTTCGCTTTGGTCTGTTGATTTGACTGGGCGCAATGAAAGGCAAATCCTCACCCCGGCGCAGGCGTCTGACCCAGCCTGGTCACCGCTCATACAGTAGGTGTTTAAGCGCTGATGGGTCCTGGCAATCTGACCGAATTCAAATTTAACCTTAAAAGTGTCACACCAAAAAGTAACGGTTTGACGCTAAGCGCCGATCCGACGTCGGGCCACCTGCAGGGGCAAATACCGTGAATAACGAACAAAATCCCATTGATTTTTCATGATTTTCATGTTCCGGTCCCGCTCCAGGGGCGTGACGATACGCAACCGAACAGATACTGTCATTCAAGCAGCAAAAACCGAGGGCACCCCTTTCATGCGGATAATATCTAAATCAAAACTTCTTCTACCGGCGCTGTGCTGTATCGCCATGACCGTGGCGGGCGCTCGCGAGGAGGCCCCTGGGGCGGCTCCGCAGCAATCGACGACGCCACCGCCGGTTCCATCAGAACCTGTGAATACAGCGCCTGTCGACCAAGTTACGCCTGGACCTTTGGAAGATATGATCCGCACAGCTGGGAGCGATCGGGTGTTTTTCGCCTTCGATAGTTCTGCGCTTTCCGCGGATGCCCGTGAGACGCTGACCCGGCAGGCAAATTGGCTACGGACCTATCCTGCCGTTAGCGTGCGCGTAGAAGGCCATGCCGATGAGCGTGGGACACGTGAATATAACCTTGCCCTCGGCTCCCGCCGCGCCAATGCTGTGAAAAACTATTTGGTGGCGCTCGGCGTCCCATCTGGCCGTGTTGATACAATCAGCTATGGCAAAGAACGCCCGGCTGTTCTTGGATCCGGCCCAAGTGTCTGGTCCAAAAACCGGCGCGGCGTTACGACCATTAGCTCTGTCAGTAACTAGTCCGCTTCTGAGAACCGGATTTGAAGGCGCGTTTGAAGAGCAAGCGCGCCTTCACAAAGTTGCCTTTTTATCATGGGAAGAGCCGTGCATAGGGTCGCTATGCGCGTACGGATGATTGACATGAGACGAAGCGCCGTTTTCCTAGGCCTTGCGATGATGCTGGCAGCGCCATTTGCAGCCCACGCGCAGTCGGCCCAATCGCTCGCGAATGATATTGAGCGATTGAGTAAAGAAGTGCGCGCATTGCAACGCCAAGTTTTTCAAGGCGACACAAAGTACTTTAGTCAGTCAGGCCAGCCGGGTGCGCCAAGCGCTTCAGCGTCAAGCGCGTCAGTGAATGCGGCGGCTATTCTTGTGCGCCTTGACGATTTAGAGCAACGGCTCCGTACGCTCACCGGACGGGGGGAAGAACTCTCCTATTCGCAGCGCCAGCTAGAGAGCGCCTTCACCGATTTTCGCGCTCAGACAAATTACCGCCTTCAAGCTCTAGAAGGTTCTGGAAACGGCGCAGCTGTCGCATCGCCTCAGTCTGATGCGGGTGAAGCAGCGGCATCGGCAGACAAAGCTGTTGCTTCAGGCGATGAAGCGGTGCCGTCTGACGGCGTTGCTGAGGTAGCGCCGGCCCTTGCAGCGCAGGAGAAACCTCTCCCAAAAGACGCGTTTGCCAAAGCCTTTGAGCTTGCGAAGCGCGATCAATTTGATGACGCTGAGCAAGCGTTCACGCTGTTTTTGGTGGATTATCCGGACGATCCGTTGGCGTCCAATGCGCAATACTGGTTGGGCCGGGTCTATACGGCGAAAAAGCAGCCCTCAGATGCCGCTGAAGCTTTCTTCAACGGCTATTATAAATATCCGGAAGGAAACAAGGCGCCTGAGAACCTGCTGGCCCTTGCCTCCACCTTGCGGGTCATGGATCAGCGCGAGGATGCTTGTAAGGCGTTGACGTTGCTTAAGTCACAGCTTGGTGAGAACAAGTATCCAAGCGTTACGCCACGCGTGCTTCAGGGCGTCGACAACGAAAATAACCTATTGGGGTGCAATTGAAGCAGCTGAATGTCAGCCAGTTGGCTGATCACGTGCGTGCTTGGTTTGAACATCAGGCGCTTGCAGCGCCAACCAAAACAACACCGATAATTGTTGCCGTGAGCGGCGGTGCAGATTCCATGGCGCTCGCCATAGGTCTGGCCCAGGCCTTTGAGGTTGACTCTCTCCGCGCAGCGACCGTGGAGCATGGCCTGCGTTACGGAAGCGCTGCAGAAGCGCGATGGGCTGTGGACCAGTTGGAAGCGCATGGCATCACAGCGCAGATAATAACGCTCAAAAAGCAGAAAGCAGACACAGGCAACTTACAAGCCTGGGCGAGAGAGCAGCGCTATAGAGCCTTACAAGGGTGCTGTGAGACACATGGATCGCCCTATGTTGCAACAGCCCATACTCTGGACGATCAAGCAGAAACCGTCCTTGCGCGGCTGGCGCGCGCCAGCGGCACCAAAGGTCTTGCCGCGATGGCGCCCGTCGCGTCCTTGCCGCTGGCCGAGGCGAGCGCTGTACACCTCATCAGGCCGCTTTTGACAGTTCGCAGGCAGGACTTGCGATGCTGCCTCATGGAGGTTGGGCAACGCTGGGCCGAAGACCCATCCAATCGGGCCATGCGTTTTGATCGCGTCCGCGTCCGCCAGTTTTTGGCACTTTGGGAAGAGGCCGGGTTCGATCCAGCCAGAATTGCGGCCAGCGCTGCTCAGCTACGCCGCAGTGATGACGCGCTTGAGCACTATGCAGAGCAGGCCTTTCATGATTTGACAGCGCCATACGCCGACGGGCTCAAAGTGAAACGCGCTGCATTTCTGGCGCTGCCTCAAGATACGCAGATTAGGCTTTTGCGCCGTATTTTAAGGCGAGTGGGAAATAATTCGAGCGAACTGAGAGCACAAAAATTGGAAAGAGTGATAGAAGCTATCGAACACTCTGATTTGCCTCGAACAACGCTCCATTCGACGCTCATCACACTGAATCAAAACGATATTTTGGTAACACCTGAAGAACTCTGAGGCTCTGATCAGGCATCAGTTCAGGATGATATGGGCGCGGCAGATTATTTCTGTGACACCTTAACTCACGCCAGTGTTCGCCTTTACAGTTGTTTGGTAGCCTATAATAACTACTTTCTGGTATAGCTGTGATGCAGCATTGCGCTGCTAAAAAACCGACTAAGGGATTTTACGTGAATAATATCGGTCGCTCCCTGCTCCTGTGGGGCTTTGTTATTCTTCTCATCGTTTTGCTGGTTCAAATGCTCCAGGGTGGCGGTTCCAGCGATGCAAATGACTATGCGTATACCGACTTCCTGCGCCAAGTAGATGCAGGGCAAGTGCAAGAGGTGCGCGCGCGCGGGCGGGAGCTGCAGGTGCAGCTGTCGGACGGCAAGGTCATAACCACCTATGCGCCTGAAAATGCGAACTATGTGGAACGCCTTGAGCAAACTGGCGTCCGTCTAGAAGTTGAGCGCGAAGGCAGCGGTATTCTGCCAGCCATCTTAATCAATGCTCTGCCAATCTTGATCATCGTTGGCATCTGGATTTTCTTCATGCGCCAAATGCAAGGTGGTGGCCGTGGTGGCGCGATGGGCTTTGGCAAATCGCGCGCACGGATGTTGACGGAAAAGACCGGTCGGAAAACATTTGATGACGTGGCTGGGATTGACGAAGCAAAAGAAGAGCTCGAAGAAATCGTAGAGTTTCTGCGCGATCCTGAGAAATTCCAACGCCTCGGCGGTAAGATTCCGAAGGGCTGCCTGCTTGTTGGCCCTCCCGGAACCGGTAAAACGCTCTTAGCGCGCGCTATCGCTGGCGAAGCTAATGTGCCGTTCTTCACGATTTCAGGCTCTGACTTTGTTGAGATGTTTGTGGGCGTCGGTGCCAGCCGCGTGCGTGACATGTTTGAACAAGCCAAAAAACATGCCCCTTGCATTGTGTTTATCGATGAAATTGACGCTGTTGGACGCCATCGTGGTGCCGGTCTTGGCGGCGGTAATGATGAGCGCGAACAAACGCTCAACCAGCTTTTGGTTGAGATGGATGGCTTTGAAACAAATGAAGGCATCATTCTCATCGCGGCTACGAACCGGCCCGATGTCCTCGATCCAGCGCTGCTGCGCCCAGGTCGGTTTGACCGCCAGGTCGTCGTGCCGAACCCTGACATTGTTGGCCGTGAAAAAATCCTTCAGGTACACCTGCGCACTATTCCTGAAGCGCGCCGCGGCGCCGACATTGATGCCCGCGTGATTGCGCGCGGGACACCTGGGTTCTCCGGCGCTGATTTGGCAAACCTTGTCAATGAAGCGGCGCTCCTTGCGGCACGTAAGGGCAAACGCATGGTGACCATGCAGGATCTGGAAGAAGCCAAAGATAAAGTCATGATGGGCTCTGAGCGACGCTCCATGGTTATGTCTGAGGAAGAGAAAAAGCTGACGGCCTATCACGAAGGTGGACACGCGCTTGTGGCGTTGCATTGCCCGGCCTCTGACCCGGTGCACAAGGCGACCATCATTCCACGCGGTCGTGCCTTGGGCATGGTGATGCGTTTACCGGAGCGTGATCAGTATTCCGTCACACGCGAGAAGCTGCATGACAACCTTGCGATTGCCATGGGTGGCCGTGTGGCCGAAGAAATCATCTTTGGACATGATAAGGTCACGTCCGGTGCCTCGTCAGATATCAGCTATGCGACACGCACGGCGCGGGCCATGGTCACACAATATGGCCTGTCGGATGAGCTTGGGCCGCTGGAGTACGGGGAAAACCAGGAAGAGGTCTTCCTCGGTCATTCGGTGACCAAGTCGCAGAACGTGTCTGAGGAAACGGCCAATAAAATTGACGCCGTGGTGCGAGACTTCGTCGAATCCGCGCACCAGCGTGCTAAAGATATTCTGACAGAGAATATTGATGATCTGCACGCCATTGCCAACGCTCTGCTTGAATACGAGACTTTGTCTGGCGATGAGATCAAAGCCGTGATGCGCGGCGAGGGTGTTTCACGGCCCGATCCTAACGAGCCAACGAATAAACCGGGCGGAACAGTATCGGCTGTACCAAAAGCTGGAAAACGCCGGTCCTCAGGCGGCAGCGCGCCGCCATTTGGCCCAGAGCCACAGCCAGAGGGCTGACAAAAAATAGCGCGCGGTGCAGGGTGAAGCTTGCATCGCGCTGTTAGCTTTTTTATCCAGCACCCATGGCGCTGCCGGATTCCTTTCCTTCTGAAGCTAAGCTTTACCTACAACCGACGGGCTTTTGTCCGCCAGATTATGCGCGGCCAGGTTCAGTTATCCAGATTTCTGGGCTCCCCGTTTGGGCGATGGGCCTGCGCGTTATTGCGCGTGGCTATGATGGGCGAATCTATGATGCGGTCCATTCGGTTGAAGAACTTAGAAATGCAGCCCTCCCTGAGCTAAGCGCTATTATGGCAAAGATCGAACGGGCGCCAGATGTTTGGGAGGTGGCCGGAAAATCTCTACGGTTTGATCAGACACGGCTCATGGCTGTTGTCAATGTAACGCCAGATAGCTTTTCAGATGGGGGTGATACAGCCTCGCCAGAGCGTGCCATTGTTGTGGGCCAGGACTTCATATCCGCCGGCGCCGACATCATTGATGTTGGCGGAGAATCAACGCGGCCCGGCGCAAAGACAGTGTGGGAAGGCGAAGAGTTAGAGCGCGTTTTGCCCGTGCTTCAAGGCCTTGCCCATAGCCAAACGTTCCTATCTATCGATACCCGAAAGGCAGCCGTCATGCAGGCAGCTGTTGACGCTGGGGCCGATATCATCAACGACGTATCCGCACTTACGTTCGATCCCGAAAGCCTGGGTGCAGCCGTCGATGCGGCCCGTCCTGTGATTTTGATGCATGCGCAGGGCGATCCCCAAAGCATGCAAAAAAACCCGCATTATGGTGATGTGGTGCTCGACATTTTCGATGCGCTGGAAGCCCGCGTGGATGCTTGTCTCGCCGCCGGCATACCGCGCAATCGTATTGCCATTGACCCTGGTATCGGCTTTGGCAAATCGCTTCAGCATAATCTGGCATTGATCAACAATCTGGCGATTTTCCATGGGCTTGGCTGCCCTGTCTTGCTAGGGGTGTCCCGCAAGCGCTTTATTGGCGCCTTGTCGAAGGAGGAGGACCCCAAAGCCCGCGGCCCTGGGTCCTTGGCGGCCGCGCTCCATGGGCTTTCCCAAGGCGTGCATATTTTGCGCGTTCATGATGTTGCTGACACCCGACAGGCTTTGGATATATGTCAGGGCTTGTCCGATCAGGCGCAAATGCCGCCTGCCATAAATTGACCATTTGCATGCGATTAAATTACGCTGCTTTAACGTTTCTTATGGTATCTGCGCTCAGGCGTAACAGGGAGATGTATCTGGGATGACCCGCAAGTATTTCGGTACGGATGGCATTCGCGGCACAACAAATCAGGGCTTTATGACGGCGGAAACGGCGCTGCGCCTTGGAATGGCAGCAGGCCGCTATTTCGTTCGCGGAGACCACCGGCATCGGGTGGTTATCGGCAAGGACACGCGTCTCTCTGGTTATATGATCGAATCCGCCCTGACAGCTGGATTCACGTCCGTAGGCATGGATGTCGTTTTGGTTGGCCCCATGCCGACCCCCGCCGTTGGCATGCTTACAAAGTCTCTTCGCGCAGATATTGGCGTGATGATCTCCGCTTCTCATAACCCTTTTCACGACAATGGGATGAAACTCTTTGGGCCTGATGGTTTTAAACTGTCAGATGCCGTGGAGTTGGAAATTGAACAGCGCATGGAGCGTCCCATTGAATCGCTGCTGGTCAAACCGGCGGCCTTAGGTCGCGCAAAGCGTTTAGAAGACGCGCGGGGCCGCTACATCGAATTTGCCAAAAGCACCTTTCCGTCCGAACTTCGCCTTGATGGCCTTAAAATCGTCATCGATTGCGCTAACGGCGCTGCCTACAACGTCGCTCCCACCGTATTGTGGGAGTTGGGCGCTGATGTGATTACCCTCGGCGTTGATCCGAATGGCTTTAATATCAATAAAGATGTTGGCTCAACCGCGCCGCAGACCATGTGCCAAAAGGTTTTGGAAACCGGCGCTGACCTGGGGATAGCGTTAGACGGCGATGCTGACCGGGTCATCATATCCAATGAACGCGGCGAAGTGGTCGATGGTGACCAACTCATGGCGGTCATCGCGACAACACTTAAGGCGGCCGGCAAGCTCAAATGCGACTGCCTGGTGACGACGGTGATGTCGAATTTGGGCCTTGAGCGCTACTTGGAGGGCGAGGGGATCGCCATGGAGCGCACGAAGGTGGGTGACCGCTATGTTGTAGAGCAAATGCGCGCAAACAACTGTAATCTCGGCGGCGAACAGTCTGGCCATATCATTCTCAGCGACTTTGCCACCACGGGCGATGGTCTGCTCGCGGCGCTGCAAATTTTAGCGGCGCTTGTAGCCAGTGGAAAACGGGCGAGTGAAGTCTGTCATCGGTTTGAGCCTGTGCCGCAGCTTTTAAAGAATGCGCGCTATGAAGATGCCGATGTGCTGGACGGTAATGCAGTCAAGGATGCGATTGCCGCGGCTGAAGAAGCTCTTGCAGGCAGTGGCCGTGTCTTGATCCGCAAATCTGGGACAGAACCGGTTGTGCGCGTCATGGCGGAAGGCGATGATCGACACTTGGTTGAAACCCTGGTCGACCGAATTGTAGAAACCGTTGAGCGCGCTGCTTAAGCAGTGACGCCGCGCATCCTCAGTATTGCAGGCTCAGATTCTGGCGGTAGTGCTGGCATTCAAGCAGATATAAAGACCGCAACTGCTTTTGAGGTCTATTCTGCGACGGCAATCACGGCGCTAACAGCACAAAACACACTTGGCGTAACTGATATTCATCCAGTGCCGCCTCGGCACGTTGCAGCACAAATAGAGGCTGTGCTGAGCGATATTGGTGCCGATGCCATAAAAATCGGAATGCTTGCGAATGCAGACATTGCTGATGTTGTCGCCAGATGTTTAGAGGCCTTTACCGGGCCGATCATCTTAGACCCTGTGATGGTGGCCACCTCAGGTGATCGCTTGCTGGCAGAAGACGCTATCGAGGTGATCCGGTCCACGCTTTGTCCGATGGCGGCTGTCATCACGCCAAACCTGCCAGAGATGGATGTCCTTTCCGCAAAGCCAGGCCAAGATCTCCTTGTGGCTGCCATGGCCCTTTCTAATCAATCCGGCGCTGCAGTCTTGCTCAAAGGCGGACACGGTGATGGAGAGGAGTTGGAAGACACCCTTATCACTGATCAAGGGACCAAGACCTTCACAGCTAAGCGGCTCATCAGTAACCAAACGCATGGAACTGGCTGTACGTTATCGACCGCTATTGCCTGCGGATTAGCCCATGAAAAATCGCTCGAGATTGCTGTCGAAGACGGGCTAAAATTCGTACGTCGTGGAATTGAAACCGCCCCAGGCTTAGGCGATGGGCATGGCCCACTGAACTTTTTTAAATAAAATTTCTCAAGATTTCAGAAGGTTACGGCGTAAATTCGGTGCGCGGCATAATCGCCATTGACTTCTCAATCCAACTTTACGACTTAGCACGTGGGCCACGCTTCCCCAACGAAGCGCGAGCTCTCTGGAAGGAGAGAATATATGTTGGAAACCCCTCAAGGGCGCCCACAACGGGCTGCCTTTTCGTCTGGTCCGTGCGCAAAGCCGCCGACTTGGACCGCACAGCAACTCCCACTCGACAGTCTTGGGCGCTCGCATCGATCAAAGATAGGTAAGGCGCGTCTGCAAGAGGCTATTGATAAGACCAGGGCGGTGTTGCAAGTCCCTGACGACTATTTGATTGGCATTGTTCCTGGCTCTGACACCGGCGCCTTTGAAATGGCCATGTGGACCATGCTTGGCGCCGCCCCAGTCACGCTTACGGCCTGGGAGAGCTTCGGCAAAGGGTGGGTCACGGATGCTGTTAAGCAGTTAAAGCTTGATGCAGACCTCCTAGACGCCGGTTATGGCGCGCTGCCGGATTTAAGCAAAATCAATCCAGCCAATGACGTTGTGTTCACATGGAATGGCACGACATCGGGTGTCAAAGTGCCAAACGGCGATTGGATCAGCGATGATCGTACGGGGCTGACCTTTTGCGATGCAACCTCTGCAGCGTTCGCTATGGAGCTGCCATGGCATAAACTCGATGTGACGACCTATTCTTGGCAGAAAGTGCTGGGCGGAGAAGCAGCGCACGGCGTGCTGATTTTATCTCCACGCGCCGTTGAGCGGCTAGAAAGCTACACGCCGCCTTGGCCGCTCCCGAAGATCTTTCGCCTCACCAAAGGTGGCAAGCTTATCGACGGCATTTTCAAAGGGGCAACAATCAATACCCCCTCCTTGCTGTGCGTCGAGGATTACATCTTTTCGCTAGATTGGGCTGCTTCCTTGGGTGGTTTAGACGCCCTCATCGCACGGTCTGAAGCAAGTTTGGCGGTTATTGAAGCCTGGGTTGAAAAGACTGATTGGGTCGATTTCCTGGCGGAAGACAAGGCAACGCGCTCGAATACGTCCGTCTGCTTGAAGGTTGTCGATGAAACCGTCGCCACCTGGGCCGCTGAGACACAAGCGGCCTTGCCTAAGCGTATGTCTAGCATGCTCGAGGAACGCGACGTGGCCTATGATATCAATGGCTATCGCGATGCGCCCCCCGGGCTTCGGATTTGGTGTGGTGCGACCGTCGACACAAGCGATGTCGAAGCACTTTTGCCATGGCTCGATTGGGCCTTCGAAGCGGCGAAAGCTGACCTTAGCTAATACTAGGCTGCCGCCACAGGCAGCCTTCTTCCAACAGTTTTAGAGACAGGACACCAGAACATGGTCAAAGTACTGATTTCGGACAAGATGTCCCCAAAGGCGGCTGAAATTTTCCGCGAACGCGGCGTGGACGTGGATGAAAAACCGGGGATGAGCAAAGAAGAGCTCATCAGCGTGATTGGTGACTACGACGGCCTAGCGATTCGCTCATCGACTAAGGTGACGCCGGATGTGCTTGAAGCCGCGACCAATCTTAAAGTGATTGGCCGCGCCGGGATTGGCGTGGATAACATCAACATTCCCGCTGCTAGCCAAGGCGGCGTGGTGGTTATGAACACGCCCTTCGGTAACTCCGTCACAACCGCAGAGCATGCCATCGCCATGATGATGGCTTTGGCCCGCCAAATTCCTGAGGCAAATATATCGACTCAAGACGGCAAGTGGGAAAAATCCCGCTTTATGGGCGTTGAGTTGTTCCACAAGACCCTGGGGCTGATCGGTTGCGGCAATATCGGCTCCATTGTGGCCACGCGGGCGCAAGGCCTGCAGATGAAGGTCATCGCCTATGACCCCTTCTTGACGGAAGATCGTGCCGTCGATCTGGGTGTCGAAAAGGTGGATTTGGAGACGCTTTTTAAGCGTGCTGACTTCCTTTCCTTGCACACGCCTCTGACTGACAGCACGCGCGGCATCGTTGGGGCGGAGGCCATTGCAACGATGAAACCGACCGCACGCCTCATCAACTGCGCGCGCGGCGGCCTTGTTGATGAAGACGCGCTTTATGCGGCTTTGAAAGAAAACCGGATTGCCGGCGCCGCCTTGGATGTGTTTGCAGAAGAGCCTGCCAAGGCTTCACCACTCTTTGGCTTGGATAACTTCATCGCAACGCCGCATCTCGGCGCTTCGACGACCGAAGCGCAGGTGAATGTGGCCATTCAGGTTGCGGAACAGCTCTCAGATTATCTGCTCAATGGCGCGGTGACCAATGCGCTCAACATGCCGTCCTTGTCCGCTGAAGAAGCGCCGCGGGTAAAACCCTATCTGGAACTGGCAGAGCAGCTCGGCAGCTTTGCAGGACAGATTACTGAGAATGCCATTCAGAAAGTCATAATCGAGTATGATGGTCAGGTGCGCGACGTGAATTCCAGCCCCATCACCGCAGCCTTGCTGACTGGATTGATGCGGCCCTTGATGGATAGCGTCAATATGATCAACGCGCCGCTGCTGGCAAAAGAGCGCGACATTGAAGTCTCAGAAGTCAAACACGAGCGCGACAGCAATTATCAAACGCTGATTACGCTGACAGTTGAGACTTTGAAGGGCAAACGGTCCGTCGCCGGTACATTATCTGCACGCAGCCAGCCGCGCCTTGTTGATATCAATGGTGTCGAAATTGAAGCGGAGCTTGGACCTAATGTGCTCTACATCATCAATGCAGATAAACCCGGCTTCATTGGTTCTCTCGGCACGCTGATCGGCGCACATGATATGAATATCGCAACCTTCTCTTTAGGTCGAAAAACGCCAGGTGAAGACGCTTTGGCTGTTGTTACGGTTGATAGCGGAATTAAGAAGGCTCTGCTTGACGAGATTGCCGACCTCGAGCACGTGCTTAAGGTTAAAGCACTGACCTTTTAAGTCTTGCTAAGGCTTGACCTAGGCCACCGCCGCGGGCATCACCCGCGGCATGGATGATGCAGTGAACAATGGTCTTTTACCTGAAGGGTTACGTGACGGCTTGCCGCCGCGTGCTGCCCATAACACGCATGTTGTGCGCGCCTTAGAAGACCATTTTGCTAGGAACGGCTATGCGCTGGTCGCGCCGCCTTTGATCGAGTTTGAAGCCGGCCTGCGAGGCCGTGTCGATGCGGGGCAGGGCAATTCCTCTGATGCTTTTCGGCTGCTTGATCCAGTGAGCCAAAAGACGCTGATTGTTCGGTCCGACATTACCAGGCAAGTTGCCCGTATTGCGGAAACGCGGATGACAGAGGAGCCGCGTCCATTGCGGCTGAGTTATACCGGGAGTGCTTTGCGCACCCGCGGCAGTCAGTTGCAGCCCTCTCGCCAAGTCCGCCAAGTCGGCTTTGAGCTGATTGGCGCGGATGGATTGAATGCTGCAAAAGAGCTTGCGGATATTGTATTCAGTGCATTTGAGCAGTTCGATTTGCCTGCGCTGACCTATGACTTGTCCTTCCCAGGCCTCATTCCCGCTCTTTGCGCTGAATTGGGCCTATCGGCTAGTCAAACTGAGCAAGTCATCCGAGCCCTTGATGACAAAGATGCTGCCGGTTTTTCTGCCCTGCCGCCGAAAGATGCCGAAATATTCTTAGCGTTGCTGGCAGCCATCGGCTCACCGCAGCAGGTTATGGCCGCGGTTGAAAAGATTGCTCTGCCGGCCAATGTGCGCAAACTCTGGTCCAATGCCGTCGCGCTTATTGATGTGTTTACACGCGCGGTTGGCGCTGAACGCCTGCATGTCGACCCGGGTGAAGTTCACGGGTTTTCCTATCAAGCAGGCTGGGCGCTGAGCGTATTTTCTCAAGGAATACGCGGGGAGTTGGGCAAAGGCGGTGCCTATGCGCTCACTGGCGCGGATATGACGGAGCCAGCACAAGGGTTTACCTTCTATCCAGACGTTTTTGCCCCAAGCACTTTGGCATCAAGCAATGGCCAGGCCACGCCGAAAATACTAGTTCCGGCCGATACAAGCGCGGATATCGTGGCCAATCTCCAAGCCGACGGATATGTCACGATACGCGACTTATCGCCGAAAGCGGGGACGTCTGACGAGCTTGGGAAGCGCGCAGCACATCTTAGGTGCTCTGCGTTTTTCTTTGATGGTCGGATTGAGTCAGTCAAAGCAGTCTAAAGCATATTTTGAAAAGGGGCCTGAAACATGGGCAATGTTGTTGTAGTGGGCTCCCAATGGGGCGATGAGGGCAAGGGCAAGATTGTGGACTGGCTGTCAGAACGCGCAGACGTCGTGGAGCGTTATCAGGGCGGGCAAAATGCGGGTCATACCCACGTCGTGGAAGGCACAGTCTATAAGTAGTCACTGCTGCCGGC
>CAKZYD010000142.1 GCA_937884085.1 uncultured Sphingomonadales bacterium
CTTTTGTTTTCTGTTTTTTTTTTGTTGTTTTTTCTTTTCTTTTTCTTCTCTTTCCTCTCCTCCCCCCTCCCCCCCTTCCCTCCTTCCCCCCCCCCCCCCCCCCCCCCCCCCCCTTCCCACTGTTCGAAAGAGCGCAAATCCGGGCCAGATGCGCCAAACCCCCACCTAAATCCTCCCCCAGAACGGGGGAGGACTTGTAAAGCTGTGGGTCGGAGAGACATTCAATGACCCTAGAGACCGCAAAGGCCTGCAACGCCTTTCTCACCGTCTTCGACCCGCCGCTGCAAACGACCAGCAACGGTCCGCTGGCTGGCGTGCGGATCTCGGTGAAAGACAATGTGTCCTTAGCAGGCTATCCCGTCACCGGCGCTAGCCCAGCCTTTGAAACGCTGACATTGCCGGAAAATGGCGCTGTTACGAAGCTGAGAGAGGCGGGCGCCGCCATTGTCGGAAAAACCAATCTACATGAGCTGGCCTTTGGTATTACCGGGGCCAATGCGCATACGGGCGATACCTTAAACCCCATCGACCAACGCTATTTGGCGGGTGGAAGCTCCGCGGGCGCAGCCGTCAGCGTTGCCACCGGCGTCTGTGACGCAGCCATTGGAACGGACACCGGCGGCTCTTGCCGCATCCCGGCTGCCCATTGCGGCATTGTCGGCTATCGCCCCAGCATTGGCCGCTATGATGGCGGCGGCATTCTGACCCTATCGAAGACACGTGATACCCTTGGCCTACTCACCAAAGATGTGGCGACACTGGTGCAGCTTGATGCGGTGATGTCAACAAGACCTGCGACCTTTGCGGTCGCTGACCCCGGTGAAATCACTCTGGGCAGCGTGGACCCGTCTACCTTCTTTCCCGCCACCGACCCGGCGGTTATTGCAGCCTATCAAGCGGGCCTAGACCAGCTGCGGGCAGCAGGCTTTTCTATGGAGCCGGTTGATTTGACCGCTGCCATTCCCGCCCATGATGGCTGCGGCTTTGCCACCGCGCTTTATGAGACGGCGCAGTCTATGGCCGCTTTTGCCAAAGACCATTTGGGTCTCAGTCTTGCTGACTTTGCCAAGCATATCGCCAGTCCAGACGTCCGCGGCCTCATCGAAAGCCAGACGGGGCCAGATGCCGTGCCCGACACGGCCTACCAAGACGCGATGGATACCTACCTGCCAGCTTTGCGCGCAGTCTATGCTGATGCGCTCGCGGATGTGGATGCGCTGGTCTATCCCTGCATGCCCGTTGGCCCCGTTAAGCAGGGCAGCGGAGAGATGATGACGGTTGCCGGCCAAGAGGTGCCCATCTTTCCGGCAACTACCGCCATGACTGGTCCAGATTCGACCGCCGGACAGCCATCTATCACGGTGCCGTGCGGCCTCGCCAATGGTTTGCCGACCGGGCTCATGCTGGTGGGGGCCATTGGTGATGATGGCGCGCTTATCAACATCGCTGCTGCCGCTGAGGCAGCGCTGAAAGGCTAAAGAAGGACGAAGCTATGACCCCCAATGAAACCGTTTCAAATGTTGAAGGCCTGCGCGACATTCTAGGCGAGCCTCATCCGCTGGTGGCGAAGAAAATTACGGATAAGCTCGATGACGTGGGCCGCCGCTTTATTACGGCCAGCCCATTTGCCATGCTGGCCACTGTCGATAGCGATGGTTTTCCTGATGTGTCACCGCGCGGCGATGCCTCGGGCAATTTCCTGAATATTGTCGATGATGAAACACTGCTGATGCCGGAACGGCCCGGCAATAAGCTGGCTTTTTCGCTGCAGAATATCATCGACAATGGACGGGTCGCCCTCATCTTCATGATACCAGGCGTGGTTGAGACTTACCGGGTTCACGGCAGCGCGCGCATTGTTAAAGATGCGGAGGTCATCAGCCAACTCGAAGCCCGCGGCGCGCCAGCCTTGATGGTGGCGGAGATCAAAATCCGCCGCTGTTTCCTCCATTGCGGCAAAGCCGTCATCCGCTCGGCCTTGTGGAAGACCGAAAGCCAAGCGGGCAAGCACGCCTTCAAATTCGGTGAAATCATCGCCCGCGAATCCGGTGAAGATGTCGCCAACGTGGTCAACCAGCTTGTGGAAGACGACTATCGCGACGGGCTCTAAATCGCCCGCCACACTAGAAGGTGTGTTGATAAGAGAAAGTGATGGCCCGTCCAGGACCGGGGAACACCCGGCCAGGAATAAAGGTGATTTCCCCAGCTGGAATATAGTCCCGGTTGAACAGGTTCGTGACTTGGAAGTTGATGACGCTTGAGCCGAACCCGTTAATTTCAAGATTATAGGTCGTGCCGATGTCAAACAGCGCATAGCCTTCCGCTGCGCGCGGGTCGGTCCCTGCTTCAAAGCCTGCCTCCCGGTCGCCGACAAAGAACGCTTGGCCAAAGACCGACCAGTCTGGCGTGATGTCGTATTTGGGATTGAAGGTGACTTTGATAGGCGGCACGTCCTGTGTGCCGAGCGCAATGAAGTCATTGGTATCATTGGGGTCTACTTGACCAGCCACATAGGTCACCGACCCATCGATGGAAAAGTCGCCATAGCTCCAGCTCGCAGACAGTTCAGTACCATAAATGCGCACCGGTGCGCGGCCTTGGTTGAGGAGCCCGGTTTGCGCGTCCACGGACACCGTCGTCTCAAAGTCGGACGTGGTGTAATATCCGGCGGCGGCAAAGGCGAAGTTGCCAAAACTGCCGCGCAAACCCGCTTCAAAACTGTCGGTGATAACGGGGTCCACCAGCTCCGACCCTGAAATTTCAACGCCTGGGTCAACGAGGTTTCCAATGAAGCCGAGTGACGGGATTGCAAAGCCCTCAGAATAGTTGGCGAAGACGGATATCTCGTTCGTCACATCATAGCGCAGACCCACATTGAAAGAGAGGCCATCCGCAGAGCCGTCGCCGCCTGGTCGTGTACCCGGAAGGGAGAGGGGCGGAAAGAAAAAGACCACGTCATAGGGGCCAATCACTTCATAGCTAAAGCGGTCCCAGCGCAGGCCGCCATTGATGGAGAAGTCCTCGGTCACATCGTAGCTAGCTTCCACAAACAGGCCCAGTGCATTGAGCTCGAAGGGTGGTGTTTGGACAGCTTGTTCCACTGCGTCAAAGAACAGTGTTTCGTCAAAGCCTTCTTCGGAGGAGATGGGCAAAAGGCTGGTGCTATCGACTGAATTATAGTCAATGCCGCCCGCAATGTTCAGCTTATCGCCAAAATCACGCACATATTGGCCGCGAAACCCAAACTCCTCATTGATGCGGCCAGTCTGCCACAGCCCTGGCCATTCGGCTGGGAAAATCCCGCCAGCAATGGGTGCGCGGATGTCGCTGCCTGGGTTCAAGAACTCAGAATCGCTGTAGTAGAACTGCGCATCTAGCGTGCCGCCAAGCAGGTCCTTGTGCTGATAAGACAGCGATGCATACAGGAATTCATTGGTGGGTGGGTCCGCATAAGTGAAGACGATCGGAGACTCAATCGCAAATTGGGCCCCATTTTCATCGGTTCCGGTCGTCAATTCGAACTGCCGGTCTGCTGATTTTAGGGTTGTGCGGTTGATAATTGCTGTGATGGACTGATCAGCGGTGAGTTCGGCTTTGACCTTGCCAAAATACGTGGTGTCATTGGCAAACGCGCTGCGCCCAGTGAGAAGGTCGTCGTTGGCAGAGAAGGTGCCGTTGATATCCTCATAGCTGATATAAGCGAAGACGCTTAGCCAGTCGGTCAGCTTGCCGCTGACACTGCCATTGACCTTCGGTGAAAATCCATCGCTGCCCAAGCTCTCGCTGCCCGTCGCAAACAACCGGAATTGGCCGCCGACGCTGAATTCAAGCTCGTCACCGGGTTCACGGGTAAAGAACTGAACCACCCCGCCTGTTGCGCCCGCGCCATAGAGTGAGGACGGGCCATAGACCACTTCCACGCGGCCAATGGTGAGGGGATCAAACTTATCGAGAAAACGCGAGAAGTTCGTATTGGAGGCAATGGGGACGCCATCGATGATGAAGAGCGGGTTGCGCCCGCGCAGCGTCACGGACGCCGCGCTACCCTCGGTGACGGGCGGAGCAAAGCCGGGGATGGCCTTGCCCAAAATCTCCTGAACGCTTGTGGTTTGCTGGTTGAATTTAGCGATGCTCTGTGTGTCAAACACGCGCACCGAGCGAGAAATCTCGTTCAAAAGTCGGTTTGCCCGGGAGGATTGGACGATGATTTCTTCAATCTTCTTTCTATTCAGCTCCGGCTTTTCCGGCGCCTCCTCTGGGTCTGGCTGCGGCGCTTGCGCCGTTGGTACAATCCAGGCACCGCTGGCTGTCTGATTGGCCGCCAGATTTGTTCCATTGAGCAGCGTGCCCAGCGCGGCTTCTGCAGTATAGGTGCCGTTGAGCGATGGGGCGGTGCGGCCTGCGACAACGCTTTGCGGCGCGATAATGCGCTCCCCCGTCTGCCGACCAAGCGCAACAAGCGCGCTGCCAAGAGGCTGCGCATCCAGGTCGATGGCGACCGGATCCTGAGCGGCTTGCGACGCGTCTGCCTGTGCGTGTGCTGTTGCAACGCTATAGGCTGCTAGAGACGCCGCCAGAAGAAGGCGAGCCTTATAAGCCTGCTGTTTGAAATCCCTGTTTTGACGCATGTTTCCACTGCCCTTTATTCTGTGCAGCCTCAGCATGCTCTCATATGCTGCGACTGTGTCTCAATAACTATCATTGAATAGACGCAGCTCAGCCCGCGACCGTCGGGTCGGCGGCTTCATTTTTTATTAATTATTGGATCTGTGCTTGCTTGGTCTGAGCTGTGATAGTGATTGCACCAGGCGCACTGCCTGAAACAGTGATGGGCAGGGCCGCTTCGAGGTCGGCAAGCATGGCCGCAATATCTGAGGTATTGAAGATTGCATTGATGGCCAGCGCGCGGGCCTCATCGTCCAAAATATAAAGCCCTCCGGAATAGTACCGATTGGCATCGGCAATCACGTCTTCAAGACGGGCGTCAACATAGACCAGCTGACCAGAGCGCCACGCTGCAATATCGCCCGCTTGCATGGATGTGACAGCAGACAGGCCCGCGGTTTTGCTTGCCGTAATCCATTCGCCCGGTTGCAAATTCGATATGCGCATTGGGGTGGTTACGAGACTGACATCAACACTGCCTTCTGCAACCGCAATTTCCGCGTTCGCACCGGCTTTTTTTACGGCGAACTCGGTGCCAACCACTCTGACTTGCGCAGGGCCAGCTGCCACGACAAAGGGACGCGCCGCATCGGAGGTGACATCAAAATAAGCCTCGCCCGATGCCAGTGTCACGCGGCGCGTTTGGCCAGAGAAGTCAAACATCAAGCGAGACTTGGCGCCAAGCGTGACCGCGCTGTTATCTGGAAGCTTGACGGTCTTTATCTCTCCCAAAGCAGTTTCTGCCACCTCCATCTCCACTGCTGTTGACGGCAGGAAGACGATGACCGCTGCTGCGATAGACGCGGCTATAGCGGCCCCAGCCACTGCTTTGACAGCGCGCCGCCAGCGCCGTGCTGGCGCGGAGCGGGGTGGGTGCGTAGCAGCGCTTTGTGATGGCAGGCTTTGTAGCTGGGACCACAGGATACCGACCTGCTCATAGGCCGCCAAATGGGACTCATCTTGCGCCAACCAGCGCTTCAAGGCGGTCTGCGATTGGGCGCTTAAATCACCATCCTTGGCGAGAACATACCAGCGCATGGCCTCTTCGCGTACGGCGTTTTCAGGGTGCAGGGTGTTTTCAGGCGTCATGTGTCGTCTTCGCCTGGGCGTAGGGCGGAGTCCAGCTCGCGAAGAGCCTTGATTAAATGCTCTGCCACTGTGGATCGTGCGAGGCCTAAGCGGCGGGCAATTTCAGCATTCGACAGGCCTTCATGGCGGCTCATATGAAAGACCTTGCGTCGTTGCGGGGACATGTTGGCCACGACCTTGCTCAGTTTTTGAACATCGTTTCTCGCTAATAAAACGCGTTCGGGGTCCAAAACGTCGGTTCCAGTGGGCAGAAAAAGGGTTTCCGCCCCCTTTTTTGCTTTGTCGAAAGCCGCCAGCGCCCGCCACTCGGTGATGAGAATGTTTTGCGCGGTGCGCCACAGAAACGCTGGCAAGTTGCCAATCTCATGCAGGTTGCCCCGCTCGGCCAATTTCATAAATGCTTTTTGGATGATGTCGTCAGGCTCAGGCGGTCCATCCCCGACCGAGCGCCGCAATGTACGCTCTAGAGCAAGCGCGTGGCGGGCATAGAGAGCGCTGAGCAACGGTGCAGTTGGGGCCGCTGACTGCGCCTGGCCTTCTTCAGGGCGCTCCCTAACGCCGTCTAGTGTATCGCTGTCTCGTACCATCCATCTTTCTGCACTTGCGAGACGCTCGCAGCTATCCTACCAAAGGGTCATAGCGTATTATTGGCGTGGGTCAAACGGTTGGCATGCTGCCTGGCTAGGCTGAACGTCGCGCAGATGGCAGAGAATATCTTGGACAAGATAGCACTAGAGCTGGATACGCAAGGCGGCGCTCCAGCTGCGGCGACTGAAGGCCCCGTCTCGCCTCTCTATGAAGCCAAGGAGCGCTGGCTCAGCAACTCCCTGCGTGCCTGCTTTGGTGATGGGCCGCCGGACCCTGATGATATCACCCAGCTGGCCTTTACGAAGCTGTTGGAACGAGCGAATCTGGCAGACATTAGAGACTTAAAGTCCTATCTTTGGATGACGGCGCGTAATCTGGTCTTCAAGGAAAAGCGGGCGCTTGCGGTCCGTTCGCGCCATGATTTTGAGATCGAGCATCTTTATTTTCCCCTCCGAGGTGATGATTCAACGCCTGAAGGGGTCTTAATGGCAAAGGACCAGATTGCGCGCATTAACGCGGCGCTGCGCCAGATGCCGGAAAAGCGTCGCCGCGCTTTTGTGCTGCATAGGATTGAAGGGATGACCATGTCAGCTGTGGCCCGCCAGCTAAAGATAAGCCGAAATGCGGCGGTCAAGCATGTGATGCGGGCGGTGGAAGACATTGACCGGCATTTGGAAGGAGAGGCGCCATGATCGCGGCTGAGAGCGGGTCTAAAGACGCCATTCGCAGCGCGGCCCATGCCTGGCGTGAACGCACGAGCGCGGCGGATCTGAGCCAAGCAGACCAGGCTGCGTTTGAAGCGTGGTTGGCCGAGGACTTAGAGCATGAGAAAGCGTATGACCGCGCGGTGACGGTGTGGGACGCGCTCGATCATCTGGGCGCTGAAGATTTGGACGAAGATGTGCTGGCGCCCGGCCGCACTGAACGATTGGCTGGGTTTTTAGGCGAGCTGCAAGGTCTCTTTGGCAATCGGGCTGTGCAAGCGGGGTTGGTCACAGCTGCCCTGTTAGCCTTCGCTGTCCCGATGCTGGGGCTTTTCTCCGCCACCCCCGATAGCGCAGGCACCGAACGTGCGTATGTCGCTGACTATCAAACCGGGGTCGGCGAAGTGCGCATGGTTGAATTGCCCGATGGAAGTTTTGCGACGCTTGGCGCAGCAAGCCAGATCGAGGTGCAGTTTTCTGATGCGCGGCGGACCCTTGTGCTCAAATCCGGGGCCGCCTTGTTTGACGTGGCGCCCGATAAAGACCGTCCCTTTGCCGTTAGCGCTGGGGATTTAACGGCGACGGCCTTGGGCACCATTTTTGATGTCCGCGCGAATGGGGATGCCATTCGGGTTGCCGTTGCGGAGGGAACAGTGGCGGTGACATATCCACTGCTCATTGGCGACACAGAGAGCGGTACGGATATCAAACAGACGCTTGTAGCGGGCCAACAGGTTGCTGCGCTGGACGGGCGGGGCCTCCAAGACATGTCCACCATCGCCATCGATAGTGTTGGCGCCTGGCGCGATGGGCGTTTGGTTTATGATGGGGCTAGCTTGGCTGAACTTATCGCTGATGCCCAGCGCCATATGGAGGCGCCTATTGATGTGTCAGGTGATTTTTCCAAAATGGTAGGCAAACAGATTTCCGCCTCCTTTGATGCTGCTGACATTGATGGCATGCTCGCAACGCTGCCAGACATTTTGCCAGTGCGTATTGAGAGGCTCGAAGGGGGCGGCGTCCGCATAAAACCTGCGCTTTCCGAAGCTCGTCCTTAGGCGTTTCTTCGCTGCATAAAAAATTTTATCCGGCCTGGGTGTGAAATCCGAAAGGCCAGGGGTCTTCATGATGACAATGCGATTGACACGCATTCACCATACGAGTCCAGGAAGGCAAGACCCCAATGAACTATGAAAACACCCGCCGCCAAAAGCGCCACTTAACCAAAACCAGGTTCCGTGCTGCGCTGTCAGCGCTTGCGCTTATTGCGGCGGCACCAGTAGCTCTAGCGCAAGATGTATCAGCCCAGCGCATCGAGCAGCCCGCAGCCCCCCTAAAGGAGGCCTTGCTGCGCGTTGCGGACGCCTATGGGGTCAATGTGATCTTCACCGACGATTTGGTGGCGGGCAAGACGGCGCCTGCGCTGTCAGGGGAGTTGACGGCCATTGAGGCGCTTGAGGCTCTGCTGGCCGGCTCAGACCTCTCGGTGAGCCAAGCGCAATCCGGCGCCCTTGTCATCAAGGCGCGCATTGCCGTCAAAGCCAAAGCGGCCGCAGCGCCGCCGCCGCGTTTGGTAGAAGACATTATTTATGTGACCGCGCAGAAGCGTAAGCAAGACCTGCAGAAAGTGCCGCTCAGCTTGGCGGTGTTTGAAAGCGACGAAATCCTGCTCTCTAACTTTGACTCGCTTTCTGACTATGCCTTTCGCACCGCAAACTTCTCTTTTTCAAATAACGGGAACCGTTCTCGCTCAATCCTCGCCGTGCGGGGCGTGAGCGATGAAAATGTTGCTGCGACCGGAACCACGGTCGGCTTCTATCTCGATGAAGTAAGTCTCAACCCGACGGGCGGATTACGGCAAAACGATTTAGCCTTGTTGGACCTAGAGCGCATCGAAGTGCTGCGTGGGCCGCAGGGCACTCTCTTTGGCCGGAACACGATCGGCGGCGCCATCAACTTGGTCAGCCGCAAGCCCAATGAGACCTTGTCGGCCCAACTCACAGCGGGTGTGGAACGTTACAGCACATATTTTGTACAAGGCCATGTCAATGTGCCGATCGCCGATGGTATCTATGTGCTTGGCTCGGCGATGCAGCGCGCCACCGATGGCTTCGTCACCAATTCCTTTTTAGACCAAGGCTTTGGCAATAGCCAAACTGGTGGCCGGGTCGCGCTTAGGCTAGAGCCTACCAACGCCCTCACCATTGATTTAGCCGCCATGCGCAATGTCACGCGCTTTGACGGCCTACAATCGATCACCGAGCCCGATTTTGACGCCCGCAATTATGATGCACCGATAGATTTTCAACCGGAAAACAAAGTCGAGAGCGATTTGCTGACAGCCCGCATCGAATATGAAACGCCTTATTTCGATATCATCTCGCTCACAGCCTATAACCAATTCGACCGGCCAGAAGCCTTTGATGGTGACGGTTCACCAACTCCCTTTGCCACGGTCTCATCCTTTACAACAGAAGAGAGCTTCTCCCAGGAATTGCGGCTTCAATCCAATGGAGATGACAGCAGGCTCATATGGACTTTCGGAGGCTTTTATGGGCGCACTGAGGATGCAAATTCCTTTGAATTCGTGATTGGCGACCCTGCAAATCCACTGCAGCAAATAGCATCGTCGACGGAAGGTACGGTGGAAAATCTCGCGGTGTTTGGCGAACTTGAGTTTCCAATCCTTAATAAACTCACCATGACCCTCGGCGCGCGCTATAGCCGCGATGATGTCTCGCTCACCAATACCGCTGGCGAGGTGTTCGAAGGCCCCTCCGATGCGCTGACGCCAAAAATTGGTCTACGCTATCAGC
>CAKZYD010000143.1 GCA_937884085.1 uncultured Sphingomonadales bacterium
GCTCAGACGTTGCCAATATGGAGACGACGGCTGAAGACCGCGGCGACCATTATGTTATCAATGGCGCCAAGACCTATATTTCCAATGGCGGCATTGCGAACTTCTACACGCTGTTTGCCCGCACCGGGGAAGCGCCAGGCGCGCGCGGCATTTCCGCTTTCATTGTCAATGCAGAGACACCCGGCCTTGAGATTGCCGAACGCATTCATGTGATGGCGCCGCATCCGCTTGCCACGCTTAAATTCACTGACATGGTGGTGCCGAAGGACAACCGCATCAGCGATGCCGGCACTGGCTTTAAAGCAGCCATGGGAACGCTCGATATCTTCCGGACTACAGTAGGCGCTGCCGCCCTTGGCTTTGCCCGCCGAGCGCTTGAAGATGCGCTAGAGCGCACGACCAGCCGCGAGCTGTTTGGCAAAACGCTTGTGGAGCAGCCAGTTGTTCAAGCCGACTTGGCAGAGATGGCCCTAAAGGTCGATACCTCTGCCCTACTGATCTACCGCTCGGGATGGACGCGCGACATCGCTGGCAAACGCAATAGTCGGGAAGCGGCCATGGCGAAACTCCATGCCACTGAGACCGCGCAGGAGGTTATAGACAAGTCGCTGCAAATGCATGGCGGCCTTGGCGTTGTCCATGGCCAAATGGTGGAAAGCCTCTACCGGGAAATCCGAGCGCTACGCATCTATGAAGGCGCCAGTGAAGTGCAGCGCGTTGTCATCGCCCGGCAACTGCTTGACCAATTTGCCGCCGCCCAAGTGGCCGAGAAAGAAGCAGCCCAATGACAGAGGCTTTTACGGTCCGCCAAGAGATTCGCTTCGCCCATTGCGACCCGGCGAAAATCATCTTCTTTCCCAAGGCTTTGGAACTCCTCAATAACGCCACGGAAGATTTCTTCGGCGCGATGGGCTATCCGTTTTCGCGCATGCATGGACCGCTCAAAATGGGCTCTCCCACGGTCGATTTGCATGCCGAGTTCAAACGGCCGTTAAAGCTTGGCGACCAAGCTGACTTCATGATTTATGTAGAGCATGTGGGCACAACGTCTCTGCGCCTTAGAACAGCTGTTACTGTTGGCGGTCAGCTTTACATAACGTTTACGTCAGTATTGGTTTGCACCAATGCCGAAGACCATAGCCCGCAGCCTTGGCCTGATGACTTACGAGCATCCCTTCTGGCGCGGCTTGAAAAAGAGGAGCGCAAGGCATCATGAAATTAGAGCGCCCAACTCTGCACCGCGTGTTGTTGCCGGAAGGCTGGAAGCGGCCCAAAGGCTATGTGAATGGCATGGAGGCAACCGGCCGACAGATTTATGTGGCCGGCCTGATTGGCTGGGATGAGAATTTTGAATTTGCGGGAGAAGATTTCCTCTCCCAATACGAACAGGCCCTGAAAAACACCGTTGCTGTGCTCGCCGAAGCCAATGCGGGACCAGAGCATATGGTGCGCATGACGTGGTACATCACCGACCGCGACGAATATAATAATTCGCTCAAAGACATGGGCCGGATCTGGAAAGAGATCATGGGCTATAACTATCCGGCCATGGCTTGCCTCATCGTGGCGGGCCTGATTGAGCCCCAAGCCAAAATCGAAATTGAAACCACCGCCGTCGTCCCCTTCGACGCCTAAGATCTCGAGGACATCATCATGACTGCAATGCAGAAGATTACTGCTGCCGAAACCGTAGCGCCGCCCAAATGGGCGAGCTTCAACTGGGAGGACCCGCTGCTTCTGGATGAAGAGCTGACGGAAGAAGAACGCCTGGTGCGCGATACCGCCCGCGATTATTGCCAAGACAAACTGATGCCGCGGGTGCTCGAAGCCAACCGGCATGAGATTTTCTATCCGGAAATCATGACCGAAGCCGGCGAACTTGGCCTCTTGGGCAGCACCATCCACGGCTATGGCTGCGCAGGCACCAGCTATGTGGCTTATGGCCTGATCGCACGGGAAGTTGAGCGGGTGGATTCGTCCTACCGCTCCGCCCTGTCAGTGCAGTCCAGCCTGGTGATGTGGCCCATCTATGCCTATGGCACCGAAGCGCAGAAAGAAGCGTATCTACCCAAGCTCGCCACTGGCGAATTCGTCGGCGCCTTTGGCCTCACGGAGCCAGACGCGGGCTCTGACCCCGCCGGCATGAAAACCCGCGCCAAAGACGTGGATGGCGGCTATGTGCTCAATGGCGCAAAGATGTGGATCACCAATTCCCCCATCGCGGACGTTTTCGTCGTTTGGGCAAAGCATCAGGAAGATGGAAAAGATGTCATCCGCGGCTTTGTCGTCGAAAAAGGCGATAAGGGCGTGTCCGCGCCGAAGATTGAAGGCAAATTCTCCCTGCGCGCAGGCCTGACCGGCGAGATTGTTCTCGATAATGTGGAAATCCCAGCCGACCGCATCCTGCCGGGCGCCAAAGGTCTCGGCGGGCCGTTCGGCTGCCTGAACAACGCGCGCTATGGTATCGCCTGGGGCGCAATGGGGGCGGCAGAATTCTGCTGGCATCAAGCCCGTCAATATGGCCTTGATCGCACCCAGTTTGATAAGCCGCTCGCCCAAACCCAGCTCTTCCAAAAGAAACTAGCGGACATGCAAACGGAGATCACCCTTGGCCTGTTTGCCGCGCTGCGCGCTGGCCGCCTCATGGATGAGAAACGCTTGGCGCCAGAAGCCATCAGCATCATCAAACGCAACAACTGCGGCAAAGCCCTCGACATCGCCCGCACAGCCCGCGACATGCACGGCGGCAATGGCGTGTCGGATGAATACCATGTCATTCGCCATGTGATGAACTTAGAAGCCGTCAACACCTATGAGGGCACGCATGACATCCATGCCCTGATTCTTGGCCGTGCGCAGACCGGCTTACAGGCTTTTTTCTAGTAGACGCACCTGAAGGGGGAGAAAGGCATGGCGTATATCAAGTCGCTTGGCAAACATGAAGAAAATGTGCCGTCTGTAATGGCGCGTTACCCAGAGCAGAATGTTGGGCTGTACAAGCTGACGGAACAGGTAATGCGGGCAGGCGAATGCAGTTTTACCGACCAGCAAAGAGAGCTTATCGGGGCCTTCACCTCCGGCACCAACAACTGCACATTTTGCTATAACTCGCACGCCCGCACGGCGATGGAATTCGGTCTGGAGGAGGCTTTCATTGAGGACCTCATTCGTGACATTGAGACAAGTCCGGTCGAAGAGTCGCTCAAACCAGTTCTTCGCTATGTGAAAAAGCTTACTCAAAGCCCATCGAAAGTAGTTCAGTCAGATGTTGATGCCATTTTAGAGGCAGGCTGGACTGAGAATGACTTCCATTTCGTCGTGATGATTTGTGCGCTCTTTAATTTCTACAATCGCCTGATGGATGGCTATGGCTGCGTGGGTACCCCGGAACATTGGGCCATGAGCGGTAAGATGCTGGCCAGCCAAGGCTATGATTTGTCGAAATGGACCCGCGGTTTTGGCGACTGAACAGACAGATGATCAAAACCATTGCCATCGTTGGCGCAGGGTTCGCCGGTTTATCGACCGGCAAGCTGCTCCGCGACTTAGGCTATGATGTAACCATCTTCGAAAAAGAAGCGGATGTGGGCGGGGTCTGGTCCGCATCGCGGCGCTATCCTGGGCTCACGACGCAGAACCCTGGCTCGACCTATGCTCTCAGTGATTTCCCGATGCCCAAGGATTATCCCGAATGGCCAACGGGCGCGCAGATGCAGGCCTATTTCGAAAGCTATGTGGACGCTTTCAACCTGCGCCCACTCCTAAAGCTGAACACAGCCATTACCGATGCCAGCCTCAACGCAGGTGAAACGGGCTGGACTGTGCAAACAGCGGATGGGGCGAGCGCCAGCTTTGACTATCTCATCGTCTGCAACGGCATCTTCTGTGAGCCATCCATTCCCGCCTTTGACGGCGCTGAAGACTGGCAGGCGGCCGGCGGAACCTTAATCCACACCTCACAGTTCACAGATTTGGATGCCAGCAAAGACAAACATGTCTTGGTCATCGGTTATGGCAAATCATCCTGCGATGCTGCTTTCGCCACCGTCGGCACCAGCAAGTCAACGACGGTTATTGCCCGCAGCCTGCTGTGGAAAATGCCGCGCAAATTGGCTGGCATCCTCAATTATAAGCACCTGCTCCTCACCCGGCTTGGGGAAGGCTTGTTCCCTTACATTCATCTGAAGGGCTTTGACCGGTTCCTGCATGGCGTAGGGCGGCCGATCCGCAATATGATGCTCGCCAGCGTTGAAGCCGTCATTAAGCGGCAGCTGAAATTCAAGGAGACAGACCTGCATCCCGGCAAGCCACTAGAGACGATTGCGCGCAGCACTGTCAGCCTGTCCACCGAAGGCTTTTATGATGCCGTTGCCAAGGACAAGCTGCAGGTTAAGAAGAACACACAGATTGCTCAGCTCACCCCAGGCCAGGCTGAGCTGTCCAATGGAGAGACCGTCCCAGCTGACATCATCATCTGCGGCACGGGCTGGAACCAATCCGTTCCGTTCTTCAAGCCCGATCTCATGGCGCGCATTACCGAAGCCAATGGCGATTTCAGGCTGTACCGATCCATGCTTCCGGTGGACGTGCCGCGCCTGGCTTTCAACGGCTATAACTCTTCCTTCTTCAGCCAGCTCAATTGCGAAGTGGGTGCCATGTGGATTGCAGAATACCTGCGTGGGGCTATCACCATTCCGGCACAGGAAGAGCAGAACCGAGACATTGATGCCCGTCTCGCCTGGATGCGCGCACGCACAGACGGCAAGCACGCAAAAGGCACTAACATCATCCCCTTCTCAATCCATCATGTGGATGAGCTGCTGGATGAGATAAACGCCAATGTGGGGCCAATCACGCGGGCCGTGCAATGGCTCAAAGCCATCGACCCAACGGTTTATGCGCCGATTTATGAAGAGCTCAAACGCCGCGTGCGTGCGACAGCGCCTCTTCAATCACCGCAACATCACCAATATGATTCGCAAGCAGCAGAATGAGTTTGGCGTTCAAACGCTGACTTTCCGCATCTGACAGACCCTCATGGGCGTCGATGAGCATTTGATAGACATCATCTGGCTGGTCGAACTTTGGGCGGGTATCAAGCGCGGTCATTGCCCCAATGCCTTTTGCTTAGCAGCGGATACATTTGCGCCGCTGACGCTTTTCCAGCGGGCGGCGACATATTGGTCTGGCCGGAAGAGGACAGCGCTACCTGGCTCTAGGCCATAGCGATCACAGACAAGGGGCGCGTCCGCCACATCAAGGTGCTTCACCTGTCCATTGGGCAGGCCGTCCGGCAGACTATGGCCCATCAGGACGAAATCATCGCCAAGCGCATCAACCAACCAGCCATCCTTGAGGGGCGCATCAAGTGGCGGGCTGCCTGGGGCGACGCCCGTCCCAGCCCAGTCTTCAGCATCGGCAGTGTTAAGCGGCCCCTGGGGATAGGAGACAGGCGTAGACAGACGGCCGGAATTGACGAACGGACGCGCAAAATCATGGGTCTTTGCCAGCTCTAAGACGGCATCGCGAAACGCTTGGCTGGCCTCAGTCTTCGGCGTCATAAAGTCAGTGGAACGGGTTGAGTTTAAGATGTTTTCATCAGCCGTGATGACGGCTTCGGTATTATAACTCTCCAGGAAGCTCTCGCTTGCACGGGCCTTCATGACGGCATCCAGCTTCCAGGCCAGATTATCAATGTCAGCGAAACCGCCGTTGCAGCCGCGCGCGCCAAAAGGCGAGACCAGATGCGCGCTATCGCCAGCAAAAATCACCCGGCCATGGAGGAAGCGCGCCATGCGGCGGCATTGGAAGGTATAGACCGAATACCATTCCTCTTCGAATTCGATATCACTGCCGAACATGCCGCGCACCAGTGGCTCGACGTTTTCCGGCTTGATGCAAGCCTCGCGGTCAATGTCCCAGCCAAGCTGGAAGTCGCAGCGCCAGACGTCATCAGGCTGTTTATGCAGGAGCGCCGATTTGCCCGCAAAGAAGGGCGGGTCAAACCAGAACCAGCGCTCAGATGGGCGTTCTTCCTTAAACTTTACGTCCGCAATCAAGAAATTGTCTTCGAAAATGCGACCTTCGAAATCGAGACCCATCATGGCGCGGACAGGCGACTTGGCGCCATCACATGCGATGAGCCAGGCGGCATCAAGGCAATAGAC
>CAKZYD010000144.1 GCA_937884085.1 uncultured Sphingomonadales bacterium
AAGGCGCGATTGTGAAGGTGGCCGGCATGAAGACGCTGCAGTTCACTGGCCCGGCTCGTGTCTTTGACTGCGAAGAAGACTGCTTCAAAGCCGTTGAGAACCGCGCCTATGAAGAAGGCGAAGTTTTGGTCATCCGCTATGAAGGGCCTAAGGGCGGTCCTGGAATGCGCGAAATGCTCTCTACCACCGCGGCGCTTTATGGTCAGGGGATGGGCGAGAAGGTTGCGCTTATCACCGATGGTCGCTTTTCCGGCGCCACGCGCGGCTTTTGTGTTGGTCACGTCGGGCCTGAGGCTGCTGAAGCCGGGCCCATTGGCCTTCTGCAGAATGGCGACATCATTTCGATCGACGCCGAGGCTGGGACCATTGATGTGTCATTGACAGAAGACGAGCTGGTACAGCGGCGCCAGGCTTGGTCCATGCCGACCTCCGACTACACGTCTGGAACACTGTGGAAGTACACCAAGACTGTTGGTCCGGCCGTCAACGGCGCTGTCACGCACCCTGGTGCGAAAGAAGAGCGCCATTGCTACGCAAACATTTAAGGCGTTGGAGACCTCTGATCTCTGCGATTGGCGCTGTTAGAAAGGACCCAAATAAAAAAAACCCCGCGCATGTTTTGCGGGGTTTTCTCTCTAAAGCGGCTCACATTCGGAGCCGCTATCACATCTGTGCGCTAATTAGCGACGACGACGTACTGCTGCGCCGAGGCCAATGAGCCCAAGACCAATCAGGCCAAGCGTCCCGGGCTCTGCAACCTCTGTTGGCTGACAAACATCACGCGAGACGATCTGGTTATCAATCACACAACCGGTAGCAAAACTTTCAATCCCGACGTCGGCAGCAGCTTGGCCCCTAGTATCAATAAATAGCGTTACCCAGTTACCATCAACGCCATCGACAAAGCTGCTCAAAGGTACGAAGAAAAGCCCACTGTCCCCCTCAAGAAAATTACCTTCTGTCCCAACATTATCTAACTCTAACGCCATGGGGGGCATATCATTAACAGCAACGCCGATATCCGCGCCCTCGTCAACAAAAGCAACGTCAATAACAAATGCGTTGATAGCCTCGCTGCTTAATACGCTTGAATCCAGTTCATAACTGATCCACGAAACGCCTTCTCCAAAGCCGGACGTTGCAACTTGAAATAGGCCATCGTTACCGTCATTAAGCAGCGTTTCAAATACACCGCTGTCAGATGTTCTGACAGACGTCACAAGCCGCTGAACACCTGGAGCTGGAGTAGATTGGCCGACAGTGGCCTCTTCACTCATCGCATCGCCGATTGTCGCCGCCACCGTGTCAGCTACCAAAGTGACACCACCGTCAGGCGTTTCAAATGTATCTAAGACTTGCGGCATGGCCTGCGCAGCGGAAGCCGCAAAAACAATAGCGGCACTCGTAAGAAGTGCAGAAGCGAACTTTTTCATCGTTCTCATTCCTTGAACTTTACAATTACTCTTTCAATATCCGCGAAACGTTGCGGCCCCGCATTGAGTTTGCATGCAATGCCTATGCCAACCAATAATATCTATTAGAAACAGTATGTTAGTCTTTTTGTGGACTCGTTAGTGTAAGGTAAATCGACTCTTAATCTCGATATCTGATGTATGTCAAAGCAACATCGCAGCGCTGCGCAAGTGCGTCAAAACAAGACAGTTTGCAATCGATAGGGTCGTTAGCGTTTCTTTTCTGAGGCCCACAAAAGACGTTTGGGAGTAGGACGCCAATGCCGAAACATGTAAAGAAGGGGGATCTTCGAGAAAAGATATGTCCTGTCTGCAAACGGCCTTTCAAATGGCGCAAAAAGTGGGCGGCCAATTGGGATGATGTGAAATATTGCTCTGAACGCTGTCGACGCGGCGCCAAAACGGGGTGCTAAGACTGTGTTCTGAAACGTGGTGTTAAGCTCTTGTCCGCAGCCAATTGAGGCTTTCGCAAATCGCAGTTTCGACCGATGATGGTCTCCAGCCAAGATCATCGCGTGTCCGCGCCGCTGAAAATGCACCACGAAACCGTGTTAAGCGCACGCCTTCGACGCTTGAAAGAGCGCGCTGGCCGCGCCAATGCGCTGCTGTTTCGGAGATTGATGCCGCCGCCCGTGCGACCGCATAAGGCACGAACCGACGCGGCAAATTCTCAAGGCCATACTCTCGCAGCGCCGCGAGCACGTCGTGCATCGTCCAGCGTTCTCCAGCCAATATATACCGGGCTTGATTCTCAGGCGCCATGTCAGCAGCCAAGCGGTGCGCCATAGCGATATCCTGGACTGGCACAAAATCAAAAACTGTATCTAGGACGGCGGGTGGGGGCGCTTTTAAGAACATCTCTAACATTTGTGTGGGTGCCGTCATTGCATCGTCGCCAGCGCCAAGCGGTACGGTGGGGAAGAGCTGAATAACTCGCATGCCGGGCGCCTCTTGGGCGGCTAGCCATTGTGCAGCGTCGAATTTTGATTTGCTATATGGCCCCGCGAGTGATGCGCGCGCGGGCAGGGGTGTCGCCTCGGTCACGGTGCCATGGAGATCTGCGGTTTGCCAAACAACGGCGCTCAACGTAGCCACGAAGGTCTCCGCGCCCGCATTTTGGGCGGCTTGAAAAGCAGCCTGCGTGCCGCCCAGATTCACATCCGCATAAAGGGATGCGTTAGGCGCGGACAGATGAGCGTGCGCTGCAAGGTGAAAGACGGTTTGAGCGGCATCGGCGGCGGCTTCCAAACGAGCGCGATCTAAAACCGAGCCTTGAATCCAGCGGCAGTCCAAATCAGGAGGGACTGCTTTGAGATCATAGCCGGTCACATCCCAATCATGAGCAAGCAGATCTTTCACCAAATGCTTGCCGATAAAGCCTGCAGCGCCTGTTACCAAAGCTCTTTTAGGCATCTGATATCTCGCAAAGGGCTAGACCTTCAGAAAAAGCACCGCCAAGAATGAGCGTATTGCCGCGTTTCACAGCCGTGGTGGCGCCTGAAAAGTCCTTTGTGTGAAATAGGCGCGTTCCATCTTCTGAGGCGGCAAATAGCAGCGAGCCTGTGTTTTCTAAAAGTCCTTGCTGGAAGAGCGCATAGCGAAAGAGCGATGGAAAGGCAGCGATCCAGGCCGTCTGCGTTTCTGCGTCAAAGCTGATGTTGTCAGGGGCAGCCGGCAGAGGTCGCCCTCCAAAATCGCCGATAGCCTGAAGCCGCTGGCCGCGCGTTTCTGTAAAGAGTATGGATCCGCCTGGGATGGATGCGACGCCGTTGGCGAATGCCAGCGAGCCTAGGAGGTCACTGACGACCCCATCAGGGTCCATCACCATCAGACGGCCAGAGGCAACGCCCATGACATTTTGATATGCTCGCTGCCACAGGCTGCAGGCCTTTCGGTCATCAGTGAAAAAGACATAGTCATCACTGGCAAAGGCGGCGTCATTCATATTGCAGGGGTATGTCTCGTCAGCCTGCCTATTTTCCTTCGGCCATGTGTTGGCATCCACAAGCCATTTATCGAATGCATAGTCTGCGCCGCTTTTGCGAAACAGCGCTAATTGGGTCGGCTTTGAAATGGGTCTGACGATCAGTGCCAGCTGGGATGTGTCTTCAGAGAGCGCGAAGCCTTTTGGCATGTGGTCAGCTTCTAGTGATAAGACTGGCCGTGCCGTCCAGGTCTTTTCTTCTGGGGTGATCTTCACGGCGTAAACGCCGGCCGGGTGAGCGTGCGGCGCGCGCCGATTATGGGCTGAAACGAGCACCGTGTCCGCGTTCAGCACAGCCAGGTCTTCCCCACCAATCAGCAGGCCATCCGGCGTTTCCACTGAAATCGGTTGGCATGCGAGCGGCGACCCAGGCAGCTCGCCGCTGCAGTTCGCTAGCACTAAAGCGCTCGCGAATAGCCCCAATGATCGAAATACCGACGCCACCGTCTGGCTATCTCCTGCGCCAGGTCATCGGGAAGGGTGAACTCGTTCTTTTGATAATCCTGTATGGTGTCCAAGTAAGCAGCGAAGGCTGCGCGGTCGGTGTCATAGCCAGGCAGGTCGAGCTGGTCATAAATTGTCTCCAACGCCTTGAGTGGCTCGCTTTGCAGGTCGCTATAAGAAATCTCAACCAATTGCTGGGGCGTGAACAGCGCCGTCTCCCCCAAATAGCGCTCCATCATTTCGTCATAGGTGTCAAAAATGATTTCGTTGATGTCGAGATGGTCATAAGGCTGCAGCGCGAATTCCGCCAAGAGCTTCTTGTAAAAATTCTGCATAGAAATAAAGACTTTGAAGGGGTCGCGGTGAATGTGGATGAACTTTGCTCCAGGGAACAGCCGGGCCAGATGCTGTGGCCGCGCTGTATAGACCGGGTTCTTGATGACCAAGCGGCGACCGTTTTGGTCCAAGCTTAATTTGGTATAGAGCCTTCGGATGGTAATGATCCACTCGTCCAGCTCGGCTGGACCCAGGTGTTTGAAGAAGACGCCGCGGTCAAAAAACGCCTTAAAGGCCTGCGGGAAATAGAGCGCATGATAGTAGGAATCCGCCGTCATATTGGCGAGCGCGATTTCATCCTCCTGCGGCGCGGCGGCATCAACGGCAACATTGTCGATATAGCGATGCTTTGGCAAAGAGCGCTCAAGCAAAGGCCGCATTAGGGTGCCGATGCTCAAAATATCCCAGGGCAGCGCGGTCGCGAAGGGAGTGAGAAAGCCGAATTGCTCTGATTTGGCGAGGATATTGTAGAGATTCGTCGTCCCGCTGCTCCTATGACCGAGTATGAAAATAGG
>CAKZYD010000145.1 GCA_937884085.1 uncultured Sphingomonadales bacterium
GCTATTGCGCTGGCTTTGTCCACTTGGGGTCAGGCACAAACGCGTCTGAAATAAGAACCTTAACATCCCCATTGCCGGCGCGAAGCGGAATTGCCGCTTGGTATTCATCAGATTGATAATAGCCGCGCGCCGCCTCCACCGACGGAAACTCAAAAACGCGTACTGACGGGTTAAACGGACCACCCTCAAGCACCTCATTTTTCCCTTCGGGCGTGGCAAACAAAAGACGGCCTTTGAATTCTAGAAGCAAAGGCACAGCAACTTTTGCGTAATCCCGCATAAGGGCTGGGTTCACATTCTCAGTCAGCACAATCATGTAGCCAGGCTTTTTTGGGCCAGTACCGTCTGCCCAACTCGCTAACGGCAGCACCAGACAGACTACAGCAATCGTCAAAGCTATGTTCAGTGATTTTACCACTCTAAGCCTTTCTGCAAGTCGAACCCGAAGTAGAGTTGCTTAACCGCATAAATGAACAGCGCATCGGCAACCTTGAATACGTTTCCGACTAACTCGGGTCTGCGACCTTCAAAATCAGTTTGCCACGATTTAGACCGGTGAATAAGCCCTGGAGCGTTTCAGGCGCTTTTTCAAGGCCTTCAATGACGGTTTCGTGGGGCTTTAGTTGACCGGATTGCACCCAGGATGCAATTTCGCCAATGGCTGCTGGAAACTCATCCATATAATGCAGCACCAAAAAGCCCTGCATCCGCGCACCCTTCAAAATGAGATACATGTAGTTCGCTGGGCCGGTTTCGACGGTCCAACTGTTGTATCCTGACGAAATACCGCCGCAAATTGCGATGCGCGCGCCTTCTGCCATGTTGATGAGGGCTGCATCCAGCGCTGGGCCGCCAGTATTGTCATAGAAGACGTCAATACCGTCGGGTGCTAGCTCAGCAACCTTCGCGGCGATGTCGTCGCTCTTGTAGTCGATGGCTGCATCACAGCCGCCATCACTGGTCAGCCAAGCACATTTTTCAGCGCCGCCCGCGATGCCAATGATTTTCGAAGCGCCTTTCACTTTGGCAATCTGCGCGGCCGCTGACCCTGTGGCGCCCGCAGCCCCGGAAATCAAAACGACATCCCCTTCTTTAAGGTCCGCCACGCGCAGCATCCCAAAATAGGCGGTGAGCGTTGTGATGCCAAAAGCACTCATATGCCAGGTGAGCGGCATCGACTGGTCGATTTTGCGCGGGGGAACAAATCCCTCTGCGCTCATCACCGAATAATCGCCCCATGTCAGCGTGCCATTGACTAGGTCCCCTGCCGCAAATCCGTCTAGCTTGCTATCGACGACCTGTCCGATGCCGCCGGCCCGCATAGGGGCGCCTATTTGAACGGGTTCAACATAGTTATCTTCCTCATGGAGCCAGCCGCGCTGCGTCGGGTCCATGGAGAAATAGAGGCTACGGACCAATATCTCGCCATCGCCGATTTGCGGCATATCCCCTTCGACAAATTCAAAGTTTTCAGGGCCCACTAGGCTCTCTGGGCGGGACTTTAACAGCCATTGGCGATTGGTGTTCACAGGCAGCGCTCCTCATGAAATAGGGTCATGCACGCCACCCTAGCCAATCATCGACGGTCCAACACCTACTGGAATTGGTTGGCCTAGCGCCCAAACAAAACAGCCATCTGCGACTGCTTGAGCATGCGCTCGGTCTCACCACCAAGGATGAATTGGACCAGGCGAGAATGACCAAAGGCGCCCATCACCAGAAGGTTCGCGCCAATACTGCGGCCCGTTTCCAGCAAGCGGTCAGAGATGTGGCCCTTGTCGGGCACGCTATCATTTGTCACCGAGATGCCGTGACGGCTCAGATACTGCCCCAAAGAATCCAGGCCGGGACGCGCAATAATTTCACCCACACTCAGTGCGGCAACGTCTTCCGCCTTTTTGAGGAGCGGCAGTGCGCCTTTTACCGCCGCAGCCGCTTCCATAGACCCATCCCAAGCAATCAACACGCGGCCAAAAGCGTTAAACCCATCCGCCTTCTCCGGTAGAGCCAGAACAGGGCAGGATGCCCGCACAACGACTTGACTTAAAAATGGCTCAGCCGTCTCAAAAGGACTGTCAGCCTCCTCCAGAGAGGTCACGGCTAAATCCACAAGCCCGGTTTGGGAGACGAAGGCGTCTTGGGTAAAGCCCTCTACGGTTTGGAAATCCCAGGGAACATCTTCGCCGGCCATCTTATCCTCAATCGCTGATCGCACGTCGGCCCGGACCTTCTCCGTTTTTGACGCATAGTCTTCAAACTCTACGGCGCTCCAAAGGCTGCCTGGTGAGACGCTAGACACAATGATGGGCGGCGGCGCGGGTTGGCAAAACGTGATATGCCCAGAAAACGCACGGGCAATGTCAAGTGCCGCTTCGATGCGTGTGTTTTGTCCTGGGCCGCCTGAAACATGAACTAGGATTGATTTCATTATCCCCTCTCTTATTCTGTCAAAGCGCGTGATGACCACGCCATTCCTTCACTGCCAGAACAAGGCCACAGGTGCGACGAAGAAGCCATGATTTGGGTCAATTCAATGGAACCAACGGGCGCAAAATATCAGACCTACTCAAGCCAGCCTGAATTTGCCGGGTCTGAGAGAATGACTAGCTGATTTCCTTTTAAAGCGGCCTATGTCCTCAAATAGATATATGGGAGGAGAAAGCTAATGACAAATACACCGTATACCGGAGGATGCCTTTGCGGCGCTGTTACCTATGAGGTAACGGCTGAGCCAATGATGACAGGCATCTGCCATTGCAAAAACTGTCAACGCCAAGCGGGAAGTGCCTTTTCTATCCTAACCGCCGTGCCAAAGTCCGCTGTGACTGTGACCGGCACACTGACTGAGTTTGAAGACACCGCCGATAGCGGCAATCCTGTGTTTCGCCGCTTTTGCGGCCGCTGTGGGTCTCCTTTGTTTTCTCTGGTGCCATCCGCGCCAGACATGATTTTCATCAAAGCGGGCACGTTAGACGATACCAGCAGCCTCGAACCGCAAGTGCATTTTTGGTGCGACAGCGCGCAGCCTTGGGTCCCCATTGACGAAAACCTGCCGCAGACACCGAAAAACCCGCCATCTTAAAACACAACCGGAAAGCCCAGATGCTCTTTATAGATCCGGTCTCGATGCTCGCGCAGCGTGGGTGAAAAGGCATCCAGGATTTCCTCATCCTTACAATCATACATAACGCGCTGCGCGTCTGGCATGGGGTTTACATCATGCGGCAGCGGGACAACCATATTTGAGAAAATCGCCCAATAGATATCTGCCGCAGTGACCTCTTCGCCGACAAGATAGCCTTGACCGCTTTGCGCAAGCAGCTCGTCAAGACCCTGCATAATCTCAAT
>CAKZYD010000146.1 GCA_937884085.1 uncultured Sphingomonadales bacterium
CGACCCACGCAAAAGCACAGATTGTTCTATTCACCACCAAAGCCACACAAAGCGCGATAGACTATAGCTTTCAAACCGATAATATTCTCTTATTCGGCCGCGAAAGCGCGGGGGCACCCCCGGAAGTGCATGCCGCAGTCGGCGCCCGCGTGCGCCTGCCGATGCAAGCGCAGACCCGCTCGCTTAACTTGTCGATTTCAGTAGCCATGGGCCTTACACTCGCCTACCAGAAATGTGGACTATGGCATCGTCTGGAGGGACAAGCGTGACCGTCGTGCAAAATGTCGAATTGACTTTGGACCAGAAAAAGCAAGCCGCTGAAACATGGTTTCGCGAACTGCGCGATAATATCTGCGCTGCTTTTGAAGCCATTGAAAATGACTTTGAGGGTCATGGGAACGCCCCTGCTGGCCGCTTTGAACGCACGGCTTGGGAGCGCGATACGGAAGACGGCAGCGAAGGCGGCGGCGGCGTTATGTCCGTTATGAAGGGCCGCATCTTTGAAAAGGTTGGGGTGAACATCTCCACCGTGTCTGGCGCGTTTTCTGAAGAATTTGCCAAATCCATCCGCGGCGCTGAGGACGATCCGCACTTCTTCGCCACCGGTATATCTTTGGTGGCGCATATGCACTCCCCCAAAGTCCCGGCGGTCCACATGAACACGCGCTTTATCGCCACCACCAAGAGCTGGTTCGGCGGCGGGGCCGATTTAAACGCGCCCATGCCGGATGCCGATGAAACGGCGCAGTTTCACAGCGCCTTTCAAGCCGCCTGCGACAAAGCTGACCCGGACTATTATGCACGCTACAAGAAATGGTGCGATGAGTATTTCTACATCAAGCACCGGAACCGCGCACGCGGCGAAGGCGGCATTTTCTATGACCATCTCGATACCGGCGATTGGGGCGCCGATTTCGCCTTTACGCAGGACGTTGGCCGCGCGTTCCTAGACATCTACCCCAAGATTGTGCGCGCCAAAGCGGATTTAAGCTGGTCAGACGCAGAACGCGAAGCGCAGCTGGAATATCGCGGTTATTATGCAGAGTTTAATTTGGTCTACGACCGCGGCACAATTTTCGGCCTGAAGACAGGCGGCAATATCGACGCCATCCTCATGAGCCTACCGCCCGAGGCGAAGTGGCCGTAGACTCGTAATCCGTCGTCTCTGTGCTTGTCACTGGCATGACAAAGGTGGCCACTAGCGCATGTCCGGGTTGCTCAGCGAAGCAAGCAACGCCGCCTTGTCCATTTGAAAGCCGCTGTCCACCCAATCCGCCTCCAAGCGCTTGAGCGCGTCGCCAAGGGGCTTACCAGAGAGACCCGTCGCGGCCGCAACATCGTGTCCGGACACCGGAAACTGCGGACGCACCCAGGCCGTGGCCTGGGTCATCAATGACGCAGCAATAGGCTGGCCTTGCAGGACATGCATGTCCAAAACAAGGTCCGGGCCGTAGCTGTAAAAAAGACTCTCAATAGGGCTATCAAGCGCCATGGCCGTGCTCCGGGCAATAAGCGCCGTCTTGATGGCATTAGATAGCTTCAATCGCGACCCGACAGCCTCCGCAATACTGGCATCCCACGGCAGCAGCGCTGCAAAGCGTCGGGGCACGGCAATATCCAGCCCATAAGCCTGCTCTGCCGCTAAGACAGCTTCAAGAGCCTCCACATTGGCCTCTGGCAAGAACTGGGCAAGCACACCGTCGCCCGCCATTGCTCTTAGGCCGTCAAGCGGCGCCGGGTGGGCCAGGATTTTCAGCCATTCAGCGGCAATGCGCTCTTGGCTTAAGCCTGCAACCATCGCCTTGAGCGCCCGGCACGCAATGCGGGCTGGGCCGTCCAATATGGACGCAAACCGAACACTGAAGCGATAAAATCTCAGAATCCGCAGCGCATCTTCATCAATGCGCTCATGGGGCACGCCGATGAAGCGCACCCGGCCCTCTTTAAGGTCGTCGAGGCCACCGAAATAGTCCTCAACTGCTCCGTCATGGGTCGCATAAAGGGCATTGATGGTGAAATCCCGGCGGGCAGCATCTGTCTTCCAATCGCTGGCAAACTGCACCACGGCATGGCGCCCATCCGTTTCTACATCCTCTCGCAAAGTGGTGATTTCAAAGGGCTTACTGTTTGCGATAACGGTGACTGTGCCGTGGCTGAGGCCGGTTGGCACCGTTTTGAGGCCGGCTGCCTGCGCTTTTTTCATCACCACGTCTGGGCGGTGCCGTGTTGCCAAGTCGATATCAGACACCGTCACGCCGAGTAGGCCGTCGCGCACGCAGCCGCCGACCAACCGGCAGTCCTCTGGCCCAAGGGCGCCCCAGACGGCCGCTAGCTCTGGCGCTTTGAGCCAGTCCGCCTCTAGCCGCGCGCTAATCGCCAAAGGGTTCGAACTCGTCAGCGCGGGGCGGTGCGGCCTTATCAAGCAGGCCGCGCGCTTCCGCCTCTTCCCGGGTAATGAACTCGCCAGGCACAATCTGTCCATCAACCGTGCGCGGCGGGATATAAACGCTGTCCGTTGAATGGCCGCTAAAGGGCACGGTGAAAATCAAGGCCAGCAGGGTGACAAGCGAGACAATTACTCCCGCTATGGCAATAGAGCGCTCTTTTCTGGACATGTCTTCGCCCGATTGAGCCGCTTTTTGCCGAATGGACAGCCAATAGAGCAGAATGGCAACCGGCAAGACGAGTAGCAGCAATCGAATTGCCCAAATTGCCATGCTCTGATCCTCCCCTGCCTGCGTCCAAGCTAGGCGCTAGCGCAGCCAAATGCGCTGCGACAACCCCACCAGGATACCCGCCGTTGCGCCCCAAATGGTGTGCCGGTCGTGCGGCAAGACATAATAGTCTCGCTTACGCCCGTTCCAAACAGCGCTTTCCAAGCTATGATTGGCTGGGTCCATGAGGATATCAAGCCCCACTTCAAACACTTCTTCGACTTCGCCGGTTTCCGGGACCGGACTAAAGGTGGCGGGAATCACCCCGACAACCGGCGTAATTTGAAATCCGGTGCCAGTGCGATAGAGCGGCAAAGGCCCAAGCACGCTGACATCGTGCCGTGGCAGGCCGATTTCTTCTTCCGCTTCTCTGAGCGCAGTCGCCGTTAAATCCGGGTCTTCCGGGTCACGCCGCCCACCTGGAAAGCTAACCTGGCCAGCATGGCGTTTCAGTGCGCTAGAACGCTTGGTCAGAACCACATTGCGCCCGCCGCGCCTTTCCACAAGCGGCACCAGGACACCGGCGGGCGTCGGCGCGTCCATCGCATCAATCTTCGTGCCGTTGCGCCCGATTCGGTGATCACCCATATCCTGCTCGGCGGCAGGCGTGCGCAGCGCGCGCTCGATATCCGTGAGGGTTAGCATGAAGCGCGCTAGGCCGTGACGGTCCCAAGAGAGAAGAAACCACCCTTGCTATAAACGCCCATAACGTTTGGGTCAGCGGCGCTGGGCACAGCCAGGTCGACAAGCTCGTAATAGACAGGCCGCGAAACTAGCGCGTTCATCCCGCCGCGCACATGGACATAAGGGCTCGCGCCAACCGAAGGGCCGCCGTCATCCATGAACAGGGCATTGTCTTCGCTGATAATCACATACTCATCCATATTGGTGCGCATAGCGAGCACCTGGTCCTCGCCCGACCCGCTCACCGTGAGCTCTTTGGCCACAAAGGGGGCATCATCGATATCGATTTGGTATTTTTCCCCTGGTGTGACCAGATAGATGTCCCCGTCAGGCTCGCGGCGCAGCACGCTGGCGAACAAGCGCACCAGGGCTGGGCGCAGAATCGGGGTGCCCTGGTAATACCATTGGCCATCGCGCCCAATGCGCATGGGGATTTTAATCAGCCGTGTTGGCATCCATTTATCGACCGGCGGCAGCGATTGGTCCGCAATGGCCTTGACGACGGGCCGCAATTCAGGAGGAATGGAGACCTCATCCTTGTCCACGCGTCCATTTGCCGAGTTGTCTGCCGTCATCATACATCCTCACAGTTTGGCCATAGATATAAGCCAGGCTCCTGGCTGTACCAGAGGCCCACGGCGCCGCAGCCAAAACATGTTTAGTATTGGAACATTGTCATGCCCACAAACCAGCGCGACCGATTAGCCGCCCTCAGCCCGGAAGAAGCCCTGAGCCGCGCCGATAGCGCTGCCCAGGACCTGGCGGATGTGTCTGCGCAAATCAAAAATGTCATCATTGGCCAAGACCAGGTCATTGACCAAAGCTTGATTACGCTGCTGGCGGGCGGCCATGGCCTGCTTGTGGGTCTGCCTGGCCTTGCCAAGACGTTGCTGGTACGCACGCTTGGCACCGTGCTTGGCCTTGATGAAAACCGTGTCCAGTTCACACCGGATTTGCTGCCAGCGGATATTCTGGGCTCGGAAGTCTTAGAAGAAGATGCCGATGGAAAGCGCGCCTTTCGCTTTGTTCACGGCCCGATTTTCACCCAGCTGCTGATGGCAGATGAGATAAATCGGGCTTCGCCGCGCACCCAGTCAGCACTTCTGCAGGCCATGCAGGAAGGCTTTGTGACCGTCGCAGGCAAAATCCACAGTTCGCCGCAGCCCTTCCATGTTCTGGCCACACAAAATCCAATTGAGCAAGAAGGCACCTACCCGCTTCCCGAAGCGCAGCTGGACCGTTTCCTCCTCCAAATCGATGTGGATTATCCAGAGCGCGATGCGGAAAAAGACATGCTCATCGCCACGACACAGCTGAAGGAAACGGCAGCCAAGGCAGTTCTGACCCCAGAAAAACTCATTGAAATGCAGGGCCTGGTGCGCCTGCTTCCCATCGGTGATGAGGTGGTTGAGGCCATTTTAGATGTTGTCCGCGCTGCGCGCCCTGGTCCTGAGCAGCCGGATTTGATGTGGGGGCCCGGCCCACGCGCTGGCCAAGCGCTGATGCTGACCACCCGCGCCCGCGCGCTCCTCCAAGGCCGCCTGGCGCCGGGGCTCGAAGATGTGGCTGCCTTGGCGCCAAGCGTTCTGCGGCACCGCATGGCGCTCAACTATATGGCCCGCGCGGATGGCAAGACCGTCGATACGGTGATTGATACGCTGATTGATGCCCATATCCGACTTTAAGACCGCGGCGGGCAGCCTCTTATCCGACCCGCTTAAACTGCGCCGCCAAGCGCGCAAGGCAGCAGACGTGCTGCAATCGCTCAGCCCGTCTGGCGCGCTCTACTCAGCCCATTTGCGCGGGCAACATGGCCGCCGCCGCGCTGGCAGTGGCGACAGCTTTTGGCAGTTCCGCAATTACATGCCTGGCGATAGCGCCGCGGTCATTGACTGGCGCCGCTCCGCCCGCTCTGACAGCCATTTTGTGCGCCAATATGAGTGGGAAGCGGCCCGTGATATCTGGCTCTTATGCGACCTTGGCCCGCATATGATGTTTGCCGGAGAACACGCGCCGAGGCTGAAGGGGGAAGAAGCAGCCCTGCTCACCGTTGCCCTGGCGCATTTGCTGGCGCGGGGCGGGGAACGCGTCGGCCTCCTCGGCCAAAGCCACCGGCCCATTGCCGGCACCTATGGCACGAACCTGATTGCCGAAAAAATCATCCAAGTGGCGCAATCAGACCCACCGGATATCACCGCGCTCACCCCACCTACGCGCGGCACGCATACCATTTGGATAAGTGATTTTCTCACGCCGGTACAACGCCTTAGAAAACGTCTCAAAGCCATTGTACGCGGCGGCACGCAGCTGCATTTGGTACAGATCATTGATGCTGAAGAGCGCGATTTTCCCTTCTCTGGCCGCATCAATTTCGAAGGCCCAAGCCGCACGAACGGGCATCTCATCGACAGCGCGGAGGATATCCGGCTGCGCTATCTGGACCGGCTGGAGCGTCATCAAGACCATGTGGAAACGCTGGCAAAGGAAGCCGGCGCCACCCTGCTCCGCCATGTGACCGACCAATCCTTATCGCCCTGCCTGTTCGCGCTCGGCGCCCAGCTTGAGCATTAGTCCATGCTAGCGCTCGGCCCCATCGCATTCCTCAATCCGTGGCTTCTTACGGGCCTTATCTTATTGCCACTGGCCTACATCATCATCAGGGCCATACCGCCAGCGCCGCGCCGCTACTTCTTCCCGGCCACATGGCTCACACGCGAACTCGACACCAATGCGGCGGATGTAAAGGCAACGCCGTGGTGGCTCATCTTGATGCGGCTTTTATTGCTTGGCCTGATTATCACCGCGCTGGCCCATCCCGTCCTGCCGCCGCAGCAACAACTCGCGCGCACGGGCCCAGCCGTTATTGTGGTCGATAATGATTGGGCAACCGCGCCGGATTGGCCCAGCCGGCGAGAGGCTCTGCTCGGCCTGCTCAGCCAACTCGAATCGCAAGGCCGCCAAGCCAGCCTCGCCACTACGGCAGCGCCCGTTGACGGGTGGCCGGAGGCTTTGGAGCTGGAAACGCCAGCGACACTGGCAGAGAAAATCCGCGCCATGGCGCCGTCGCCCTGGATGCCAGACTATGAGACTGCCTTGGACCTCGCCATGCCCTTGCTCGCGCAGGCCGATGCGTCGGTTTTCTATCTCTCCAGCGGCCTCAACTTCGGGGGTGCAGGGGATTTCATTTCAAAGCTCAGTGCTGAGGCGCCATTAGACATTGCTGTCGATAGCGATGCGGGCTTGCGCCAGATTGCTTTCGCTGCTGTCAAGCCATCGCCTAAGGGCTTTGCCTTCCTCCTCATTCGCGGCGAAGAAGCCCCGGCGCTCACCGTAACGCTCGTCGCCAAAGATGGCGGCGGCTTGGTGCTGGCCTCCCAGCAAGTGGAGTTCAAGACGGGGCAAGTGCGCTATGATGGAGATTTCAGCATTCCAGCCCAATTGCGTGGGCGCGCCGCCAGCCTATCCGTTGAAGGCGTGCGCAGCGCAGCGGCCACCTATGTGCTAGACGCGCGCAGCCATCGGCCCCTCGTTGGCCTGATTGATACACCGGCCAATCGCGGAACGGCGCCCTTCCAAAGCCCGCTGTTCTATTTGGGCCGGGCGCTCAGCCCCTATGCCACTTTAGAGCGTGGCAGCGTCGATACTGTGCTCAAAGCCAGCCCCGCAATCATCATGCTGCCTGACCAGGGCCGCTTGCCTGGCGCGCAGCAGGAGGTCTTGTCGCGCTGGGTCGACGCTGGCGGTATCCTCGTTCGCTTTGCCGGCCCAAACATGTTGGCTGACGACGGCCATGTGTCAGACCCGCTGCTGCCTGTTCGCCTGAGAACGCAGCCGCGCATTATCGGCGGCTCGCTCTCCTGGTCCAACGCCTTGGGGGTGTCAGATTTTGACGAGAGCAGCCCCTTTGCAGGCATTCAAATCGCCGAAGATGTGCGTGTGGAGCGTCAGGCCTTAGCGCGGTCCAGCAGTTTAGGCAGTGGCACGGTTTGGTCAAAACTAAGCGACGGAACGCCGCTGGTAAGTGCAGCGCCGCGCGGCTCGGGGCAACTTGTCTTGTTTCACACTACGGCAGACCCGCAATGGTCCAATCTGGCGCTGAGCGGGACCTTCGTGGAAATGCTCCAGCGCCTCTTATACCTCGCCAGCAGTGGCCAAGCGCTACCATCGGGCGCCGCAGAACCAATGCTGATGACGCAGTTTTTGACGGGCCGTGGGCGCTTGTCTGCCCCGCCGGAGCGCATTGCCAACACGAAATACAGCGCCCCGCTTTCAAAAGCAGCGGGGCCGGACAATCCCCCTGGTCTCTATGAGAACAGCGTCGGACGCGGCGCAGTCAACCTAGCCAGCGCCGCCGGGCCCATCTCCCCAAGAACCGAGCTTTTGAGCATCAAGGCAGCGACGGGCTCCCTACCGGTACGGGACGTGAATGGGATTTTAGACCGCAGTTTACAGCCGCTCATCTACCACATCATTATCATCTTGGTGTTGGCGGATATCCTTGCCTGCCTGTGGCTGCGCGGTGGCTTCCAAGCGCACAAACGCCTTGCGCAGCGCCTGGTAAAAGCAGCCGGGGCCGCCGCTGGGCTTGCGGCGGTGATGTGGAGCCCAGATACCCACGCCCAAGAGACACCGATTGCGCAATTGGCCGCCAATGTGCGCCTTGCTTGCCTGGAAACCGGCGTCGCCGCCGTGGATGAGCTGTGCCTTGACGGCGTGGATGGCCTTGCTCGGCAGCTCAACCTGCGCACCTCAGTTTGGACGGGGCCAACGCAGCTGGTCCGCGCAAGCCAGGAGAATCTGGGCCTCTTCCCAATTCTATTTTGGCCCCTGCAGCCGGGCGGCTTGACGCTTAGCGACAGCGAAGCCCAGCGCCTTGCCACCTATTTAAGCGCTGGCGGGATGCTGGTGATTGATACGGGCGCAGGTGTGAGCGGGCAAGCGCGCCTTGATACAACGCTTGGCCCGCCGGAACTCTTGGCAAGCCTGGCGCAACAAATCGCCTTGCCGCCGCTGAGCATGCTGAACCGGGAGCATGTCTTATCCCACAGCTTTTATATCTTAAGCCGCACACCTGGGCGCCGCGGCGATGGCCAAGTATGGCTGGAAGCCGGCGGCGAAGCCCAAGGCGCGCCCGTCAGCTCGATCATCCTTGGCAATGCGGACTGGTTTTCAAGCTGGGCAAAGGTGCAAACCAGCCTGCCTGGCTATGCCGGCGGAGATGGCCGGCGCGAAGAGCTTGCGGTGCGCTTCGGCATCAATTTGGTCATGTACGCGCTGACGGGGACCTACAAAGCAGACCAAGTGCACCTACCAGCCCTGCTAGAACGTGTCGGCCGGGATGAATAACCCATGACGGCAGACCTCAGCATCAGCCTTCAGCCCTATATCACCGGGCCACTCCTCATTGCAGCGATCCTCGTCATTGGCATTGCGGCGGCTGGGAGCCTCGCCTTTGCCAAGCGGGCCTTTTGGCTGCGAGCTTTGTTCTCGTTGCTGCTGATTGGCGCCATTTTAAACCCGCAGCTGGTGCGCACGCAGCGCGCCTCACAAAAGAGCGTCGGCATCGTGGTGGTGGATGATAGCGAGAGCCAGCGGGTCAGCGGCCGCATTGACGCCGTTGAAGCTGCGTTAGAAGCTATCACGAAGGCCTCGCCCGCGCGCCCGAATTTGGAATGGCAGGTTGCCCGCGTGTCAGCGATGCAAGCCGGACCAACCGATGCGCGGACAGCCTTGGCGCCGACCGTCCGCGACGCGCTTGCCTCGGTGCCATCCAGCCAACAAGCGGGCCTTGTGCTCCTCACCGATGGGCAAATCAGTGATCCAGATGCGCTGAAATCCCTGGGCAGCGACATGCCCATCCATGCCGTCATCACCGGCAGCCGCACTTTTCAAGACCGGCGCCTTATCGTCGAGCGCCAAGCGGCTTTTGCCGAAGTGGGCAAGCCGCAAACCATCGACGTATTGATTGAAGACACAGGCTTTGAGCCGGGCGGCCTTGCCAATTTGAGCTGGACGCGCAATGACGGCAGCACGCTTTCAACACAGGCCATCCCAGGCCAGACGGTAACGCTGACCTTCACGCCGAGCCATCGCGGGCTTAATACCCTGGAATTGGAGGTCAATGAGCGCCCGGGCGAAGCGACGACTGCCAATAACCGCATCACCCTGGCCATCAATGGCGTACGCAATCGGCTGCGCGTCGTGCTGGTGTCGGGAGAGCCCTATCAAGGCGAGCGGCTATGGCGTTCCACCCTCAAATCAGACCCATCGGTTGACCTGGTGCATTTCACAATCCTGCGCTTGCCCACCAGCCGGGATGTCACGCCGGTCAGTGACTTATCGCTTATCCCCTTTCCAACGCAGGAGCTGTTTGAGAAAAACCTAGATAAATTCGATCTAGTTATCTTCGATCGCTACTCCATGCGCGGCGTGCTCCAGCAGCGCTATCTGGCGAATTTAGCCCAATATGTTCGGCGCGGCGGCGCGCTGCTTGTGGCCGTAGGCCCCGAATATGGCCAAGACTTGTCGCTCTATACGACCCCGCTTGGGGACGTTCTGCCAGTCGCGCCGCGCGGCGAAATCCTGGATACCGCCTTTCGGCCGCAGCTGACAGACCTAGGGCTTCGCCATCCGGTCACAGCCGGGCTGATCAATGCTGAAAACCCCAGGCTTTGGGGCCCGTGGTATAGGCTCTCTGCCGGCACAGCGCTGACCGGGCAAACGATTATGAAAGGCCCGCTCAACCTGCCACTGGTCGTGCTCGACCGGCAAGGCGATGGGCGGATTGCCATGGTGATGAGCGACCAAAGCTGGGTCTGGGGCCGCGGCATTGAAGGCGGCGGACCTTATAATGCGCTCATCCGGCGGCTCATCCATTGGCTGATGGCAGAGCCGGACCTCGAAGAAGAGCATTTGAGCGCCCGCGCTGAAGGCCGCACCATCAGCATTGAGCGTCGCTCCTTGAGCGGACCGCAGGAGCCTGTTTCCATCACCACGCCATCGGGCGAGGTTGTTACAATAGCGCTCAAGCAAGGCGCCCCTGGAGTGTATAGCGCGACCTATGAAGCAGACAGCGAGGGGCTCTTCCGGCTTGAAGATGACAGCGGCACAGCGCTCGCGGCCGTTGGCGCCGTCAGCCGCCAGGAAATTGAGCGTTTAGAGCCAGACCCAGACAGCCTAGCGCCCGTGGTCAACAAAACGTCTGGCGGCCTTTATTGGGCGGAGGATGGCGCCCCTGCACCGCGCCTGATTGACCAGGGCGAGCGCCGCGCCGGCCGGGAATGGATGGGCCTTTTGGACCGCAGTGAAGGCGCCGTGGCCAGCATTGCCCGCACGCCCATGCTGCCTGCTTGGGCGTGGCTCTTCCTGCTAAGCGGCAGCCTGCTTGCCACATGGTGGCGCGAAAGCCGGTAGCACCTGCGCCGCCATGGCTGTTAGCGGTGCCTGCGCATGCGGCGCTTGACGCAGCAACACGCGTTCAGCCGCCGCAACGCCAGGCACCGTCCATTGCTGCGTCAGCGCATTTGAGAAGCCGAACCGCTCATAATAGCCCATGTCACCCACAAGCATGACCGGCGGCAGCGCCTGAGCATCTGCAAAGTCCAGCGCGGTCGCCATAAGCTGAGACCCAAGACCAGAGCCCTGCCGGTCCGGGTCAACCATCAAAGGGCCAAGCAGGGTGAGCGGAACAGACTGCGTGGATGTGTGCAATAGGATTGGCCAAAGCGCCACACTGCCGACCAGGCACGCTCCGTGCAGCGCCGAAAACGCACCGCCGGATATAGGCCGCGCACCCGCGCGCAAAACGTCAGCAGCCCGCGGCGCAACCGAAGCAAACGGAAATGCTTTGGCTTTCAGGGTGGCCAGTGCCTGGCCGTCTTGGCCGACAGATATCGGAACTTTATCTTTTAACATACTAGTAATTTAGCATTAAATTCTGTTTTTGCAATTAAAAAACGTATTTAGTTGCAAGAATGATTATAAAGCGGATATGTTTTGAAGCGGTCAGGGCGTCCATCGGCCTGTGTCCAGCGTCCATAATAGGTCATGCGCACCGATTCAAGGGCTTGCGTCTCGCCAGACCGATCGGCCCACTTTTGTTTGCACCAATAGCGCGCCAAATTCGGGCGCTGCCGGGAATAGGCCTTTTTGTGGATTCGCGAGAGATATTTGCGCCAGCGATAGTCTTTGTTCCAATCGCGGAGATTGTCTGGCGCTGTGACCGGCGGATAGCCTGGCTTACCCGTCCACAGGTCCACATGGAGACCGTTTTCAAGCGTCCCTTCGAAAGCAAACCAGCCCTCTAGCAGGATAGGTTTGGGCGCAAACATGTCCCAGCGCTGGTTGAGATGCAGGAATTTGGCAGCGTATTCCGTCTTATCCGGCAATTTATGGCCTGAATTTGCAGCCTGTCTCACATTCCAAAGGTAGATGACGACAGTATGCAGGCCGACGATAGGGATAGCGACACCGGACGCGCCGCCATAGGCTGGCTGATAAGGCAGCAAGATCGCGGTCACGCGCCCAAGCGCGCCACGACTATTGCCGATATAATCATAGAAGCGTTTGCCAAGCTGGTTCGGCAGCAGCGCCGCCAACAGCCCAACCGGATAGGTCAGCGGGTTTGCTTTCAAAACACGGCGCACCGCCTTCCAGGACAAGACTGTCTCCCCACTTGGCGTTATCACCACCCAACTCTTATTGGCTTCCAAAATGGGGCCAGCAACGGCGTCGTCCTGGGCAGGCTGGATGGGCGTTTCGCGGGGTAGACAGAAACTGCGCAGAAGTAGGCAGGTCTTGCGGCAAAAGGCGCAGTCCCGGTCATAAAAAAGCGACCAGCCAGGCTGCAACACAAAGCGATTCCAAACTGCGCCGGGGATGAGCAGCATGAGGGAGGAAATGCTGATCAGTGGGAATAAACCCACCGACAAGAATAGCGCAAAACCCAAGTGGAGCGCGATCAAGGCCGCGACGCCGAGCGTGCGGAAAAACACGAAGAAGATGGGCGTGAACACATAGAGCGGCATGAGAAGTTCAAGCCAATAGACATATTGCGTCATGGGCTGGAGCAGCCACTCCACGTCCAGTAGCCTCTCGCCTAAGGCAGAGGACACACTCTCTGCCGACAGGGCATAATAGATGGCATCGTGGGTCTTATGCCACGCATCCCCAGTCTTCAAAAAAGCGCCGAACACGTAGACATAGCTGACTTGTAACAGGGCAGCGATGCTGGCGATGGAAAAATAGGGATTGGCCGGGCCTTGCACGGCAACAGGCTGACTTTCATGCTCCGGGCGCATGGCATCATCGACAGAAAAGCGCGCACCCAGCGGCAAAAAAATGGCCCAGAACAAAAGCGCGCAACATAAATCATCACCGCCTTGATTTAAGATAAGGTTCCGATTGGTAATGGACGCCATCATCACAAAGCTCAGCACGGTCGCGAGGCGAGTGCGATAGCCAATCAAAAGGCAAAGCGCCGTGAAAAGGGTGAAAGCAAATATGAGATGAATGACCCAAGGCTCGCCATTCAAATACAGCAGCGACCAGCGCGCGGGATGGTTATACCCCATGGCAGCAGCGCGAGAGAGAATGCCATAATCGGTATAAAAGACCCGCAGGAACTCCCACCGATTCACCACATCGGCAATAATATAGAGCGATATCATGACCCGAAAGGCTGCGAGCGACCGCAGGTCAATCCCAAAGACAGTTTTGAGTGGTGTTATTATGGCACCCATCAGCCCGCCAAACCCCGCACTTGATATAGATTTAGAAGCAATGTCAGTTTGATCGTAATAAGCGGTAAATGCATAGACAACTAGACCCAAGGATGACGCTTTGGCATTGTCTTTGAGCGACAAGAGGGAGGCAGCTTTTGAAACTCTATTCCATGAAGCAAGCGGTCAATCCGCAACGGGTGCGCATTTTTCTGGCGGAAAAAGGCCTGGATATTGAAACCGAGGAAATCGACATTCCCAGTGGCCAAAACCGGGAAGAAAGTTTTTTGAGCGTTAATCCACGCGGCCTCCTCCCGGCCCTTGTGCTGGATGACGGCACCGTCCTGCATGAAAGCGTGGCCATCTGCCGCTATATTGAGGGCGTACATCCCGAGCCTTGTCTGCTTGGCGCAACGCCGAAAGAGCAGGCCATCATAGACATGCGCCAGCGCGAAATGGAATTTGATGGCTTGCAGTCCATCGCCTGGATTTTCCGCAACACGGCGCCGCACTTTGCGGCCCGCTCCCACCCAGGCGCTGTGCCGGACATGGCGCAGCTTCCAGACCTGGCAGCGCGCGGGCAAATTTTGGCAGCGCTGTGGTTTGAGCGCCTCAATGAAAGCTTGGAGTCCCAAGAGTTTGTCGCCGGTGACAGCTATTCCATCGCCGACATTACCGCCTTTTGCGCTGTGTTGTTTGCGCGGTGGGTAAAGATGCCGATTCCAGACCATCACAGCCATACACAGCGCTGGTTTGCCGCCATGAAAGAGCGGCCATCCGCCAAAGCCTAGCGAACACCCCAGAGAGTTAAGGAGACAGCCATGTGGGTCATCTAGGTGCCCGTCGCAAATCGCCCCGAATGTGCCGCGGCCTTGGAGACGAGCTTTACCCTATCCGACAAGCTGCACGGCGCGGTTTTGGGCGTCCACATTCGCGCCCACCGGGATGAGCAAACGGAGATGCCCGATGATGCGATGTTGCCGGATTCTGGTGGCTGGACCCTGGATGACGCGGATGTAGAGACCATTTCGGTGGAGGCCTCGGGCCTCTTTGCCTCAAAAGCACAAGCGCATGGCTATGAGGTTCACAAACGCGCCTGCAAAGGCGAAACCAAAAAGGCCTATTGGCACGAGCGGGTTGGCACGCCGCAATATGTGATGCCGGTGCTTGGACCTGCGAGTGATATGCTGGTCGTGAGCCGGCCGCAGCGGCGGGAAAGCAAAAAGGCCGAGGCCTTCATGTTACAAGCGATTTTGCGCAGCCACCGGCCCGTCTTAGTGCTGCCCAAAGACAACCACTGCCCAAAACTAGATCATGTCGCCATTGGCTGGAATTGTTCACCCGAAGCCGCGCGGGCCCTGCACGCCTGCTTGCCGGTCTTGAAATCAGCGCAAAACGTCACCTTTATCACGGCCGGCAATAGCCGTGATTTGGGCCCCAGCTTCAATGAAATGAAGAACTATCTCCTCATGCACGGCATCGATGCAGAGCGCCACCATCAGGGCGGCCCAGATTCAACGGACGCGCTCTTAAAAGCCTATGACAATGTGGGCGCGGATACGCTGCTCACGGGCGCCTATTCCCAAAGCCGCTGGCGCGAGCGCCTCTTCGGCGGGACGACGGAGACGCTGCTACGGGACACCAACATTCCGGTCTTAATGCTGCACAGCTAGTGTGGTGGAACAGCAATAGGCCATGTCCACCGAAAATATACTGTTTATTGCCTTTGCAATCGCTGCAATGATTGGCGGTCGTTTCCTCATAAACGCCATCAAAAAAAGCCAAAATAAAGAGGCCGACTATAAGGACATGGCGCAGGCCTTTGGCTGGACCTATGTGCGCGACACGACCTCAAAAAGAAGCGCTATATTCGACATCTTTTCGGACCCAGATGACGATTGGACCTTGACGATTGTGTTCATCAACAGCGGGCCAAACGGCAGTAACAGTATCAGGCGCGTTGATTGGACTACACCGCAAGGCGCGCTGGCCGAAGGCGAAGCGGTCCTAGGCGCCCCTCTACCGGAAAAGACCGTAGACGTCCTGGCAAGTGGCAGCAAGTTTGCCAAAACCGCGACCAAGGCAGCCCTGAAAGGGACGATGTACGCGCTCGGCAAAACCAAGTTCACCTTAGCCTTCGACGAGACAACGGCGGGCGACCCCGGCGGCATCGTCATGTCGACCCCAGGGCAAGAAAAAGAGATGGATAGTCTGCGCCAGAATAAGGCACTCGCCGCCTTCCGGGAGGACCGCCCGGACATAGACGTCCCACTCATGATCCGAGACGAAAACGGCCTAACCCTGCGCCGCCCCAACATCACCAGCGACCGCTATGAATTAAAGGCGATTGTGGGCCTGGGGAAAGAGCTGCGGGCGGACCTACAGCAGCCTGTCCATATTGAGCCAATATGAAAAGCACCAGCTAATTGTATGTTGGAAAGCCTGAGCGGGACTTGAGACTACCTACCGATTCTAGGAAATTGCTTAAAATCGTTCGCTGAAGCCAAGCCTGCAAGCTGTACTAGTGTTCTATTCGTAGACGCTCCGGGAAAGTTGTTTTCAATCATAAGAATAAACAGAATTCTAGCGAAGCCAATTCATCCGCATCTTAGTTGGGCGATTTGACATTGAAGGCAACTTTTACACTTTTAACTGGTTGGAAGTGTCCGTCGCGAAAATCTGGCAGATAACGCCAAGTCTTTATCGCATCCAAAGCGGCAGCTTCGTTAGGTTTCGAAAGGTTAGAGGTTAAAATATCTATGTCTTCAGTTCTGCCCTTACGATTTACATTGAAACGCAGAACAATAAAGCGTTGAGAGTGAATATTGCGAAAAGTGGGAGCAGATCTCAGCAAAGGCGTTAGCTTTACATCACCATCCTCATCGTAGAAGAGCGGCGGCGCTTCAAGATATGGAACGTCCTGCAGCATTTCCTCAGCTTTATCTGGACCATGGTCCATGAAGAGAGCAGCAGCAACGATCATAAACAGATTTTGCTTATCACGCTGCGTAAGCGTTTCAATTCCTATATTGTCTACCGTATTCCTAATCAGGTCTATCGCGTCATCATAATCACGGAATTGCCCAGTCAAAACACCAGCCAAGGCAACTGTCGTTTTAATGATCATCCGCGTATACCCTAAGGCAATTGATCGCTCATGGATCTCCCGCAACGAGCGCCTAACATACCGTTTACCACGTGTATAACGCTGAACCATCACCATATTGTACTCGGCTAAAAGCGTTTTTTCGTGTCCAAGGCCGAGCGTTGACTTAGCTACGTCATGTATCTGCTCCAGAAACTTGGCCTTTTCCTTATACACAGACATTATTGTTGTCGTCTCGGGATCACTCAAGTAAAGGCTTCCGTATAAATTTCCAATTTCTACAAAACGCTCTGGATATTCATCAAACCTTTGTAGAACATATTGAATATTTGGGTAAAGAAATCCCATAGTTGCCTGCGCGTCTTCTTTATGATTCTGAATAAGCTGCCCAGCATTATAAATAAGGATGAGAAAGGAGTTCAGCTCAAAGTCTGGATTGTCTTCACGATATAGGAGAACGGCGGTGCTAGCCGCCTCGCTTGCCAGAGCGAAATCGTCGTTGTCAATGGCGGCGGACGCTGCCTCATACGCGTCTTTCCAGGTTTTCCATATGGGCAAATCTTTTGCCATTGTCGGCTGACAAATAGCCAAAGATAAAAATAGAAAAACGACTAATCTCATAGCTTTAAAGCCAACTCAGCCGACAACCAGAGCGGCAAGCTAGGAGAGATAAATTACGAATTCAAGTCAAAGGGACGAACTCACAGCGCGGCTGCTAAAAGATAATATACTCTCTATATTCTCATCAGCGCCAACCCCCTACAATCGCTATCCTAACCAGGTGTTGGCGAGACGGTCGGTGTTCTTGCCAATATCCTCGTTTAGACCTACCAA
>CAKZYD010000147.1 GCA_937884085.1 uncultured Sphingomonadales bacterium
TTCCTTTCTCGACGCTCTTCCGATCTGGGGTCGGGCAAAAGATGCTTCTCGATGCAAAAGTCGCGATGGTCGGGGCAGGGTGTATTGGCGCGCCAGCAGCGCTGTATTTGGCCGCTGCTGGCGTTGGCACGCTTGGGCTCATTGATGATGATACGGTCAGTCTCTCCAATCTCCAGCGCCAGGTGCTCTACGGAACGGGCGACTTGGGCGACCCCAAGACTGAGGCTGCTGCAGCAGCGCTGGGCCGCCTTAATCCAGATTGCCGTTTCGAGGCACACACGCTGCGTCTCAACGCTGACAACGCCGCTCACTTACTCGCCAACTACGATATCGTGTTGGATGGCAGCGACAGTTTTAAAACGCGGCTTTGCGTTGGCGACACCTGCTTCGCCCTGAATAAGCCATTGGTCAGCGCCGCCGTTGGCCTGTTTGATGGGCAGCTTGCCGTGTTTGAGGGCGCGCCCTGCTACCGCTGCTTGGTGGGGGACATAATCGATGAACCTGGCCGCAGCTGCGCAGATCAAGGCATCGTCGGCGCGCTGACTGGCGTGTTGGGCAGTTGGGCGGCGCTTGAAGTCATCAAGGTTATCACGGGCGCTGGAGAGCCGCTGCGGGCAAAGCTGATGTTGTTTGATGGTTTGGGCGGCCAAACCCGTACAGTGAAACTGCGCCGGGATCCGAATTGCCCGACATGTGGTTAGCGATAGCGGCGGCGTAGTGTCTCGATAAGCTGGTGAAACAAGTCCGGGTCCTCAAACAGCCGTGTTTGGATCAAGATGCCGTGGATTTGCGCAATCAGCCTGCGGGCAGCCGGTTCTGGCGCGTCCACGCCCAGTTCTTCCAATGTGGGCGCCAGTAATTTCACCCAAGCCTCTATAGCAGAGCGGATTTGCGGCCCAAACAAATCTAGGCCATCGCCCAAGGACAGGGTGTTCATAAGGCAGTTGATACTGCCATCGCGGTAATATGTGGTCAGGCCGTCCAGCATAGTGGCAAAGCGCTGGGCGGCTGGGTCGCTGCTGCGCAGAGGCGCTAAAATGAGCTGGGTAAAGCGTTGCCCGGATTGGGCGAGGACTTGCGCGGCCATATCGGATTTTCCGGCTGGAAAATGGTGATAAAGCCCAGCTTTGCTAAGGCCACTGGCCGCGCCGATGGCGGATAAACTGGCGCCTTCATAGCCATGACGCTGGAAAACATCGGTCATGGCTTGAACAACTCTTGAGCGCGGTGGCTTTTGCGGCATGATTGGCCTCGTTAAATGAGATGCTTTGCATTGCGCGCTTAGGTCTGGTTTGTAAAGACCGTGCCATCAAAGGGCCGCGATTAAGGCAGATTGGGCAACCATGGCCAAGACGAAGAAAAAAGCTAAGAAAGCCAAAGCCGGGCCGTCCTGGGTGCGGCGGCTGTTCGGCTTTGCGCCTAGCTATGGCCGCCTTGCCTGCCTGGCCTTCGCTGGCGTGAGCTATGCGCTCATCTTGTATCTCGCCCAGTCGCTGCCCAACCCGCGTGAGGCCTTGGTGGCGAGCGGCGCGGCGCCCATCCAAATCGTTGCGCGCGATGGCAGCGTGCTCGCGAATTACGGCCCCAATCAAGGCGACTGGGTGGACTATCCTGACATTCCGCTCGATATGGTGAATGCGATTTTGGCCATCGAGGACCGGCGCTTTTTTGACCATGCGGGCCTTGATTTTATAGGCATCGCCCGCGCTGCTTTTAGCAATGTGCGCGCTGGTGGCATCACCGAGGGTGGCAGCACCATCACGCAGCAGTTGGCTAAGAACCTCTATTTGACGCCTAGCCGCACGCTTACGCGCAAATTGCGTGAAGCGATGCTCGCCATTGCGCTGGAGAACCGATTTACCAAGCAAGAGATTTTGGCGGCTTACCTAAACCGGGTTTATCTCGGGTCGGGCGCCTATGGTATTGAGGCGGCAAGCTTCCGCTATTTCGGCAAATCCGCGCGGCAGCTTTCGCTGGGGGAAGCGGCTTTGCTCGCCGGTGTTGTAAAGGCGCCCTCCAGGCTCTCGCCAAAGGTGGATAGACCCGCCTCCCTAGAGCGCCGTGATTTGGTCCTGAAGGCCATGGCGCGTGATGGCTACATCTTGGAAAGCGAAGCTGCCCTTGTCTCTGCGCTGCCGCTCAAGGTCATCCGCACGGCGAGCCAGCCCCAGATGCGCTATTTTACCGACTGGGTGTCGGCCCAA
>CAKZYD010000148.1 GCA_937884085.1 uncultured Sphingomonadales bacterium
CAACGACCAAGGCTTTCTTGCCCGCCAAAGAAAAAAGCTGCGACACACCCTTGTTCCCGCAATTTCTTTAATGATCCTAATCTATCGCTATTACGATTTTCAGACGAGGACATTGAGCGACAATTTTATCTCAGACGTGGGATAAATTCGGCCATCTGCCGCCTCAATGGTGGCGCCGTTGATGGGCTTGACGATTTCAAGACACCGGCCGGTCAGTTGCTATGCAGCGTTCTGCAGCCAGAAGGCCAAGGCGTAGACGCCGATGGACGGCAAAGCTGGCGTGTAGAATTTATAAGCATTCTAATGCGCAATAATGCGCATTGATCTTTTCGCAGCTGCAGAGAAATTAAAAGAAAAAAGTGTATGAACATACTCAGTTGCATGGTTTTTGCGATCACAAAAGGTTGAAAGTGATCGTGATGAAGTGTGCAAATCGATTCACAGATACGACTTTTGCTTAAAATGAACACTGTTCAGAAAAGCAACGTACGAACTTAGATGGCTGTGTTAGCTCAGCCGAGTTGGCTGCAGATTTGCTGTCTCAGTGATTTAGAGCCGTAAACTCAAATAAGACATGCCGCGGGGAGGTGTCGCCCAGATTTCACCTGGATATTGATTGTAGGAGGTCAAAATCCGGGACTTATTTATTTTGAAACCACGCTTTGAAAAGGGTCGAACAATGACAAGCATGGATCAAGCGCCTCTCAACACACACATTAGCGCTGTGACGCTTGCTATGGGCGTGCGTTTCGCGCTCTCGCAAGACATGCCGATTGATCAAGTCGAAGACGCAATTGGCTGTTCGGTCCAATCCGTCTTTGGAACTACGAAAAGCTTCCCCGCCCACTCCGGTGCTCAGCTCCTTCGAAGTCTGTGTGAACGCGACAGCGATACCGTATCATCAATAGACTTTGGAAATATCGCGCCGTTCAGCCTATTTCAGGGGCTTGAGACATTGGTGCTGCACTCGGCCTGTGGTGCAGATGCGCTGCGGCGCGTTGAAACCTATTTTCCGATTTTTCAATATTCCTTTGATGCGCGCCTTGAGACCTCTGAGCGCCATCTTTGTTTTTCATTTGGCAATCAATCGAGCCACCAGGACTACGACAACTGTTGCGAGGCAACGCTGACTGTTTTCATTCGTTTGATGCGCGGCGTCTTTGGCAAGCACGGCACGCCGGTTGAAGTGTTGATCGGTCGTCAGCCAAGGGGTGATGCGTCTGCATATCGCAAGGCCTTTGGGGCGCCCGTTAGGTTCCAAACACCTGATCGGCGCTTTGGTGCTGTATTCAAGCGGTCGGACATGGAATGGGTGAACCCCTCCCATGATCCCATTTTGCTTTCGCATGCGGAGATGAAAGCAAAGCAGGCACTTGACGCCGCCGTAGCCAGCGCTGCGGCCTCAAAGCTTGACCAATTGCGGGCAGGCGCTGCCCGGTGCATGCGCCAGCGTGAGTTTCGCATAGAACATTTGGCGAAGCAGGCGGGCATGTCCGTGCGCTCCGCACAGCGGGTTGCCAATACGCATGGAACCTCGCTCTCGCAGATCATGGATTGCGCCCGTTATCAGCTCCTCACGGAGACGGTTCAAGAGGATCCATCGGTTTCCGCTCAAGACTTAGCCGCGCGCATTGGCTATTCAGATGATCGGGCTCTGCGCCGCGCGCTGCTCAGGATGGAAGACATTTCGCTGCGTGAATTGCGACTAAGAGCAAAACACGCCCACAAATTCGTGGAGAGCTTGTAGCGGCGCACCTGGGCGCACTCCATCCATCAGAAATATAGATGTGCCGAAGTCGCGCGGCGGCGCATTAGCATAAACAAAGAATGGTGGAGCCGAACGAAGCTCCATCGAACCCAGGGGTTCGCAAGCGCGACCGCGCGCCGGGCGCCCAGCCCGCCTCATCGGAGATGTCAGCGCAGCTGACTATCGTGAGATATGGAAACTGGTGGAGCCGAGGGGAATCGAACCCCTGACCTCTACAATGCCATTGTAGCGCTCTCCCAACTGAGCTACGGCCCCATTTATCTCAGAGCCGCCGGATGGGCGACGGCTTTCGTGTTCTATGCGATTAAAACTAACGCTCTGGTTAAAGGCTCGCAAGCCTGATCATTCACGCCAAAACAAATGCGCCCTAGCTGTCGTCCTCATCATCTCCAGGGGCTTGCACCACCTCAGACAAATCAGCGTCATCATCATCGAGGCTTACATCTGCGAGCACATCATCCTCGTTATCGTCGCCGAGATCGATGTCATTGTCATCGTCGAGATCAATGTCGTTTTCGTCTTCTGTGCTGTCTTCAGCCTCCTCTGGAGCAGGCTTCTCAGTCTTTTCAGGAACGGCAACTGGTTGCTTAGACTTCAGCACAGGCTCGGGATACCACTGGTGGCCATTTGGACTGGTCACTGGGTTGTCCTTGCCCAAATCATAAAAGCGCTCACCCGTTTGCGGGCATGTGCGCTTGGTTCCCCATTCTGGTTTGGCCACCGGTGTCTCCTAAACTGTTGGCATCGCGTCCAGTGCAAAAGATGCAGCTCTGTGCAAGTTGGACGGCACTGTCATGCGTTGCATATTTTTTCGCCGCGAGGCTTTGCCACAGGCCTTTGGCGTTGTCAAAGTCTCAATCGCGCACTTGCTTTTGCCAGGGCTCAGGCCAATAAAGCGCGCGTCTTGCCGATCATGAGGGACCCGCCTTGGCTCAAACCCATTCCATATCACACCATGTGCCCGCCAGCGCCGGCCGCGCCAGCGGTTTGTCTGGCAGTGTGCGGGTTCCAGGCGACAAGTCGATTTCGCATCGGGCGCTGTTATTTGCGTTGCTGGCTAAGGGCCGCACACGCATCACAGGGCTGCTGGAAGGCGATGACGTTTTGGCGACAGCCGCTGCCGTCCGGCAGCTTGGCGCGACTGTGGAAAAGCAGCCTGATGGCGTTTGGCAGGTTGATGGAGTGGGCCTAGGCCATTTGCGTGCGCCGGCGCAAACGCTTGATATGGGCAATTCCGGCACCGCCGCGCGCCTTTTAATAGGTCTCCTTGCTACCCATCCTCTTACGGCCCACCTGACCGGAGATGCCTCGCTCCGTAGCAGGCCCATGGCCCGTGTTACAGGTCCGCTAGCGCCCACGGGCGCAACATTTGAGACGCAGGCAGGCGGGCGCCTGCCCATGCGGATTGATGGCTGCTCGGACGGCCAGCCTCTGCACCATCGGCTGACCGTCGCCTCAGCGCAGGTGAAGTCCGCGCTGCTGCTTGCGGCGCTGAACGTCGTTGGTGAGAGCACGGTCATCGATCCTTATGGCACACGCGATCATACTGAAAATATGCTCTCGCACTTTGGCGCTGATATTTCGGTCGCGCGCGAGGGCGCCTTGAGTGTCATAAAAGTTCAGGGTCGCCCCAAATTGGTGCCAGCGGATTTAGCGGTGCCGGCTGACCCGTCCTCTGCGGCATTTCCAGTGGTCGCCGCGCTTATCTGTGAAGGCTCCCATATCACCTTGCCGGGTGTATGTTTAAACCCAAGCCGGACCGGTTTGTTTTCAGCGCTGGAGCAGATGGGCGCGAACATATCGATTGATAATCAGCGGGTCGAAGGCGGCGAGCAAGTTGGTGATCTGGTGGCGCAGACAAGCCAGCTCAAGGGCATTACCGTGGTGCCCGAGACTGTGCCGTCCATGGTTGATGAATTCCCAATACTTGCGGTAGCCGCCGCCAATGCTTCTGGCCTGAGCCGCTTTTGCGGGCTTGCGGAATTGCGTGTGAAGGAGAGCGATCGCTTGGCAGCTATTCATGCTGGTTTGCTGCGCATCGGTGTTAAGTCGCATATCGAAGGGGATGATTTGATTATCGAGGGCGCTGGGCATGGCGGCGTTCCCGGTGGTGCGGCGTCAGCGCCTGTGGTGACCCATTTTGACCATCGCATCGCCATGAGTTTCCTCATTGCAGGTTTGGCGAGCCAACAGCCCATTCGGGTCGATGACACGCGCGCAATTGCGACATCCTTTCCCAATTTTTCCGCCCTTTTGACAGAGCTTGGCGCGAGTCTTTTACGATAGTAGGCTGTTCCATCTATGCTTTTTGCATTACTTGGCGCAGTTTATGGTAGAAAATAGTAACTTTATTCAAATGGCAGTTGTTTCTTTGCTTTTGTTGTAAAATTTTAAGTATTTCACGCCGACCCTGCGCCGTGTTGAATGGTGCGGAGTATATATATTATGAGTGGTTGGAGTGTTTCTAAACAAATTTATAGCCTTGCAGGCATAGTGATTGGTCTGTTGGCATTACTCGCGGTGGTCAGTTTAGTTGCGACCGCGCTGTTATCGTCAGCATTTACAGATTATCGTGCTGCAGCCCGTCAGACTCAACTGACGTCTATTTTAATTGAAGACCTCTTTGAAACACGGATAGCCTCTTTTGGCTATCGGCTCGAAGCCTCTGATGAAAAAGCGGAGGTTATTGATACAAGTGTTCAGGAGATTGCTAGCGGACGTGAACGTGCGACCGCGCTATTTGAAGGCGATGAACAGGCGCTGGCAACGCTGGATAAGGTTGCCACGTCCATAGCCGAGTATAGAGCGGCATTCGCGGCCATGAAGGCGCTGCAAGAAAAGCGCGAAGTGATTGTGCCGCAGTTATCCGAAACGGGCCTAAAGGCGCGCGAGCAGCTGACGGAGATTATGGAGACGGCGTTCAAGGACGGCGATCCTGTGGCTGCTTTTTATGCTGGAAAGGTCCAGGAAAGCGTGATGCTTGCCCGGCTGTATGGCGAGCGTTTCTTGCTCGACAATAAGCAAGTCGATCTCACCGAAGCCCATAATCGCATTGAGGCGGCCTTGGAGGTATCTGCGACCTTGCTGACGGAACTGCAAAACCCGCGGCGCTATGCATTAGCAGAGGCGACCATAAAAGGCCTCCAGACCTATGACGCGCTCTTAAAAGATGTTTCGGCAGTGATTTTCGAACGCAATGGCATTCAAACCGGCCAACTCGATAAGATTGGGCCTGACATGCAGACGCAATATAAGACGCTGTTCCAAAATGCCGTCGAACTGCAAGATACCATCGGTCCACGCGGCGCCACGACGGCCAAGGTCACGCTCATTGTGGTTGCTGTGCTTGCCGTTATTGCTCTGGCTTTGGGCATTGGCCTAGCCATGAAAATTGGCCAGCGGATTTCTGGCCAAGTCATTCACATGGCGCAAATCATGTCGGACGTTGCCAAAGGCAATCTGGACCGTGACGTGCCAGGCGCTGACCGCGACAATGAACTGGGACGCATGGCCCGAGCCCTTGAGGTGTTTAAACAAACCGGCAAGGAAGCAAAGAAACTTGCCGAAGAAACGGAAGCCGCGCGCTTACAAAAGGAGCGTGATGACGCAGAGCGCGCTGCCCAAGAGGCAGAAGAGCGCAAGCGCAAAGAAGAGGATATGGAAGCTGAGTTGGCGCGCCAAAGCCGGATGAACGACAAGGTGAAGGAATTTACTGACGGCGTCGGCGATATCATAAAGCGCCTTTCCTCCGGCACGGTAACCCTCAACGAAACCGCGACGCAAATGACCGACATTGCCGATACAACGCAGGAACAATCCACCAGCGTGGCAAGCGCGTCAGAACAGGCGGCGACCAATGTGTCGAGCGTTGCCTCCGCAGCGGAAGAGCTTTCCGCGTCCCTAAGAGAAGTAGCCGAGCGCGTTGTCGATGCGTCTAAACTTGCGCAAGAGGCCTCAAAGAATGCGGAGAGGACCAACGAGATTGTGGATGGTCTTACCAGCTCTGCCAATGAAATCAGCAGCGTGACGGCCTTGATCCAGGACATTGCCGAACAAACCAACCTACTGGCCCTCAATGCCACCATTGAGGCGGCGCGGGCGGGTGATGCGGGCAAAGGCTTTACCGTTGTGGCCAGCGAGGTCAAAGCCTTGGCCGCGCAGACCGGCAAGGCGACGGAAGACATTGCGCGGCAGATTGATCGGATGCAGCAAGTCACGAAGGATGCTGTCGCAGCGATTGACTCCGTCAATGGCAGCGTGAAGCGCATTGATGAAAGCGCCAGCGCTGTTGCGGCCGCGGCGGAAGAGCAAACCGCTGTGACCGCGGAGATTTCTTCAAGTGTGCAGCAGGCCGCGCTCGGCACCCGCGATGTGACGCAGAACATCGTGACTGTGAGTGAGCAGGCGACGGAGACAGGCGGCATTGCCGGCGTCGTTCGCGATGCCTCAGCGCAGCTTAGCGACGATGCGCAGCAGTTGAACGCTCTTGTTGACGTCTTTGTGCAAGACCTGCAGGCAGCCTAGCGCAAGGCTGGTCTGCCTGACTGAATGTCGGAGATAGATAGCCGCTGGGACGAGTGGGGTTATTTCACCATCTTATCCCAGCGGCGCTGCATTTCCTCCGGCGCTACGGTCTCAACATGCTGGCTGAGCATCCACACATAACCAAAGGGATCGCGCACATTGCCCGCCTTATCGCCATAAAACTGGGTGGCCACGGGCATGATGAGTTCAGCGCCAGCCGCCACGGCCTTGTCGACCGCCGCGTCGGCGTCGTCCACGCGAATATGCAGGCGCACAGGCGAGCCTTTGAGAGACTTCGGAGACAGCGCCGCTGCCTCCGGATATTCATCAGCCAGCATCAGCAGGGTGCCGCCGATGATAAGCTCAGCGTGACCAATCCGTCCATCCGCCGGGTCGGTCAGGCGGTATAGCTCTTCAGCGCCAAAGGCGTCTTTGTAGAAAGTCACAGCGTCTGCGGCTGGTGACACTGTGATGAGCGGCGTCAGCCCCCTTGCGAGCTGTTCCAGCGTCTGGGTCATATATGTGCGTCCTTTTCCTATCGCTCTGATCTAGACAGGTTGTGCCCGCGTCGCTAGGCCTTCCGCATGATTATTACAATTGATGGACCTGCTGCCTCTGGCAAGGGAACCTTGGCGCGCCGTCTGGCGCAAGCGCTGGGCTATGCGCATTTGGATACTGGCGCGCTATACCGGGCTGTGGGGTTGTCGATGCTGCGTGCAGGCCATGACCTTGACGATGCAGCGCAGGCGGAACAGATCGCGGGTGCTTTAGACCTGAGTCTGCTTGAGGCGCCTGCCTTGAGGGAGCAAAAGACAGGCCAAGCCGCCTCCGCCGTTGCGCGCTATCCCGGCGTGCGCACCGCATTGTTGCAGCTGCAACGCGGCTTTGCAGCGACCCCGCCAGGGGCCGTTCTGGATGGCCGCGATACCGGGTCCGTCGTTTGCCCAAATGCAGACGTCAAACTGTATGTCGATGCAGCTGTCACCGAGCGGGCACGCCGCCGCGCAGCTGAGCTTCAAGCCGCAGGGAAAGATGTCTCACAAGCAGATGTGGAGGCTGAGCTGGCCGCACGCGATGCGCAAGACAAAGCGCGCGAAGAGGCCCCGCTGGTGGTGCCGGACGGCGCGGTGCAGTTGGATACAACAAGACTGTCCATTGAGGACGCGCTTGAAGCAGCACTTAAAGTTGTGAGCGCGAAAAAGATCAGTCGACAGACTGGTGCCGACTGATCTCAGTGACTTAGCTAGGCGCCATCTCCAGCGCCGAGACCTATATAAACAGGTCCCCCTGACGCCTTAAAAGCGGAAGGAAAACCCTGTTGTGACGCGGGCGGAATCGAACTCTATTGTATCGACGGTCAATCGAATGGCGCCATTCTCAATGATGTCGAATTCCAACCCGACACCGATCAGCGCACCACCTTCAGTGTCGTCTCCGCCAACATTTTCGAATTCTTCTTCGAACTCGTCTTGAAGCTCATCAAATACGTCATCACCGACAAGATCGCGAACGAGTTCGTTGATATCTAAGTTGACGGCTTGATAGCCGCCGCGAAGAAAGGCGCGTGATGTCGGCGAAAATGCGTAGCCAACATGCGCGCTGCCGCCGAAATCGCTGTCAATCGCGTTGGTGCCGATGTTGAAGTTGCCTTCCACGCCAAAATAAAGCTGGTTGTAGGTTGCAAAGTTGTAACCAACAAAACCGCCAAGTAGGAAACCGTCGACATCAAGGCCCGTGCCTTCATCGTCAATTGTATGGAAGCCCACATTGGCGCCGACATATGGGCCTACAATGTCAGAACCTTGCGCCAAAACCGGCGCTGAAAAAGCGGCCATCAGAAAGCCGCTACTTAGAAATACTCTGATATTTCTCACAGATACGTCTCCTATACACATGTCACAAATCGTAACGCCGCGAGCGGTTAGTTGCATACCTGCAGAACTTCAAATGAAAACGGTGTAACACGAATCACTGTTCGCCATTATGTTGTATTTGAACCACAATTGGTTGTTGCTTTCGCCAAGCTCTGGGCGCTATTTTGGTTTGGTCGCTGCCCTAAAAAAGCTGGCTTAGTCTTGCATTTGAAACGTGAAGGAGCTATGGCGGCGAGGCTTATCGCAGCTTGATCTTAGTCGTGTCCAGCAGCCCATGCGTCGGTGGGGCGGTAAGACTGCAGATTGATGCACGTCAGCTCAGACGTATTGATCGGATCCATTCGGAGAGGTCGATGCGGCCGGGCCTGTGTTTTTTTGTTTGTGTGTCTGTGCAGTGGTCCGCCGCGCTTTTGGAGATAACGATGTGAGACCGGCCTGGAAAACCCCAGGCAAGACCGCCGGACACAACCGGTTGGCCCGCTTACACATATGAAACCGATTGGAGAGAGTTTTGGCAACTCAAGATATGCCCACCCGCGATGATTTCGCGGCGCTTTTGGAAGAATCCCTGCCAGGTGATGGCGGGTTTGAAGGCCGGGTCGTCACCGGCATTGTCACCAATGTTGAAAACGACATGGTGGTTATTGACACGGGCCTCAAATCAGAAGGCCGTGTTGCATTAAGAGAATTTAGCCGGGCTGGTGAAGAATCCGCTCCGAATATCGGCGATAAAGTCGATGTGTTCGTTGAGCGTGTTGAAAATGCCAATGGCGAAGCTGTCCTCAGCCGCGATAAAGCGCGCCGGGAGGAAGCCTGGGATAAGCTTGAAAAAATGGGTGAAGATGAAGGCCGTGTTGAAGGCGTTATCTTTGGCCGTGTGAAAGGTGGCTTCACTGTTGATTTGAGCGGCGCCGTGGCCTTCCTGCCTGGCAGCCAAGTGGACATTCGCCCCGTGCGCGACGTCACCCCGCTTATGGGCGTGCCGCAGCCCTTCCAAATCTTGAAGATGGATAGGAAGCGCGGCAACATCGTTGTCTCCCGCCGGGCCATTTTGGAAGAAAGCCGCGCCGAACAGCGCTCTGGCCTTATGGAAAGCTTGGCGGAAGGCCAGCAGGTCGAAGGTGTTGTTAAAAACATCACCGACTATGGTGCCTTTGTCGACTTGGGCGGCATCGATGGCCTGCTCCACGTCACCGACATGAGCTGGCGCCGCGTTGGCCATCCGTCAGAAATCGTCAATATCGGCGAGACCATCAACGTTCAAATCGTCCGCATCAATCGCGATACGCAGCGCATTTCGCTGGGTATGAAGCAGCTGCAGACCGACCCATGGGATGGCGTGGAAGCCAAATACCCACTGGGCGCCCGCTATACGGGCCGCATCACCAACATCACCGACTATGGCGCCTTTGTGGAGCTGGAAGCGGGTGTTGAAGGCTTGGTGCACGTCTCTGAAATGTCTTGGACGAAGAAAAACGTCCATCCAGGCAAGATCGTGTCCACCAGCCAAGAAGTCGATGTCATCGTGTTGGAAGTCGACCCAGAGAAGCGCCGCATTTCGCTTGGCCTAAAACAGGCCCAAGACAATCCGTGGGAGAGCTTCGCCGAGAAATATAAGACCGGTACTGAAGTCGAAGGCGAGATTAAAAACGTCACCGAATTTGGCCTGTTTATCGGTCTCGACGGCGATGTAGATGGCATGGTTCACATGTCCGACATCTCTTGGGAGAAATCCGGCGAAGAGGCCATGGAAGGCTATGTGAAAGGCCAAATGGTCAAAGCACAAGTGCTGGAAATCGACGTTGAAAAAGAGCGCATCTCGCTTGGCATCAAGCAGCTTGATGATGACCCCATGGCAACCGTCGATGGCAAGCGCCGCGGCGACATCGTCACCTGTACCGTTCTGGACGTGAATGACGGCGGCGTGGAAGTTGAAGTTGGCGATGGCGGACCAAAAGCCTTCATCCGCCGCTCTGACCTAAGCCGCGACCGCTCAGAACAGCGCCCCGACCGCTTTGCTAAAGGCGAGAAGGTTGATGCCATGATTACGTCTATTGATCGCTCTAATGCGCGCATTGGCGTATCCATCAAGGCGCTGGAAATTTCCGAAGAGAAAGCTGCTGTTGAACAATATGGCAGCCAAGATTCGGGCGCCAGCCTGGGCGACATCCTGGGCGCCGCCATCAAGGCACAAGGCAGCGATAAGGCGGACTAAGCGCGGTTCGACTCGCACGGTCCTGGAGGCCCAAAAAACGATCGAGAGAGCCGATCCAACGATAGGATCGGCTCTTTTTTTTGTGAAAATGGCTTTTTGAATGCCAGTTCATGGCCGTTTGTACCCTTAAAGCCCCTGCAAACTCCTTGAATCGGTTGAGTTTCTTTAAAAGGTTTGGCACGGTCGAGGTGTTTCGGGGGCAATCGAAACCTCGACATTGAACGATAATGAAAGCGGTCACGGGAGCAGGGAGTGATCAAGTCTGAGTTGCTCGCAAAGCTGGTGGATATGTATCCAAACCTCCTGCAGCGAGATCTAGAGCGGATTGTGAATACAGTCCTCGAAGAAATCATTGATGCGCTGTCGCGGGGTGACCGCGTTGAGTTGCGCGGATTTGGAACCTTTTCCGTGAAGTCACGCCCAGCGCGCACCGGCCGCAATCCGCGTACCGGGGAAGCCGTTGCTGTGGATGAGAAGACCGTTCCCTATTTTAAGACCGGCAAAGAGCTGCGCGACCGTCTCAACGACAATTAGCCCGCGCTAGGCCTGTCCTATGATTTTAGCCCTTGAATGCATGGGCTGAGTTTCGGCACACTGCTGTCTAGACAATAGGGGGCTCCATGCTGCGTTTATTCTCGGTTTTGATTTTCCTCACTTTGGCAGCGATTTGCATTTGGTTGGCCGTTGCCAACCGAGATTTGGTGACGCTGTCGCTTAGTCCCGTCGACATTAGCTTAGATATGCCTTTGTTCTTCGTTGGGCTGATTGGGGTTGCCATTGGCATTGTGGCGGTCCTGCCAACAGCCACTGTTCGCGCTTTCCTGCTGCGCCGCAAGTTGGCCAAGGCCAATAAAGAGATTGCGCGCCTGCAAGCAGAAAAAGACGCACTTATCAATGAGTGCGATGGCTTAAAAGCCCAGGTCCGCCCAGAGGATGAGCGCTTTGCAAATGCCCAGCGCGTGCAATCAGGCCCGCAAGGCAGCGTGACGGGCCCAACGGATCAAACTGTTTTACCAAGCTGACGCACAACCTGCTTGCGCCCGGCCCTATGCGGCGATAGGGGAGGGGCATGTCCCCAGTTTTCGTTGCCATTGATACGCCCGATGTGGCGGCTGCCACTGCGCTGCGCCAAAGCGTTGGGCCCCATGTGGGCGGCATTAAGCTAGGTCTTGAGTTCTTTCTCGCCAACGGGGTCGAAGGCGTTAATCAAGTGGTGGGGGAAGGTGTCCCGCTCTTCCTAGACTTAAAGCTGCATGACATTCCCAACACCGTCGCTGGCGCCGTGCGGTCCCTCGGGCGGCTGGAGCATGCGCCTGCGTTTCTGACTATCCACGCGCAGGGCGGCCGGGCCATGATAGAGGCTGCGGTGGCCGCTCGCGATGCTGTCGTGCCAGGTCTTAAACTGCTTGCCGTGACCGTTCTCACCAGCCTTGATGATGTGGATTTGGCCGATATAGGGGTGTCATCCGGCAGCCTCGACCAAGTGAAACGGCTGGCCTATCTGAGTGTCGACAGCGGCGCCGACGGCTGTGTGTGTTCGCCCAAAGAAGTGGCAGCGCTGCGGGATATGTTGGGCAGCGAGGCAGCGCTCATGGTGCCGGGTATTCGGCCCACTGGCGCCAGTGCAGGCGATCAAAAGCGGGTGATGACGCCGCGTGACGCCATGGATGCGGGGGCCAGTCACCTGGTGATTGGGCGCCCAATCACCAGGTGACCCGCACCCGCGGAAGCGGCGCAAGCCAATGCGCAGGGGCAGGAAGCCTCGGCATGACGACGGTGTAAGACAGGGGCTTGACGACAGTGGCGGCTGTCCAATCCGCGTCCAATGCCGGTGCGCACTATCTAGGCTTCATTCATTTTCCGCCATCGCCGCGACATTTAAGCCTGGCTCACATTGAAGCCATAGCGCCGGTGGCGGGGCGGGCCAAAAATGTTCTGGTTGTGGTTGATCCTGACGATGCTCTGGCTTCAGCGGCGGCCGATATGAATGCGATCGACTTTCTGCAGCTGCATGGGTCAGAGAGCGTTGAGCGTACGCGGGTGCTGGGGCAGCTGTCGCAGCGGCCCATCATCAAGGCGATTTCCGTGCGCAGCGCCGATGATGTAGCTGCGGCGCAGGCCTATCTGCCGCATGTGCACGCGCTTTTGTTTGATGCAAAACCACCTGCATCAGGCGATTGGCTTCCGGGCGGTAATGGTTTGTCCTTCGATTGGACAATGCTGGACCAAGAGTGGCTGAAAGACCAATTTTGGTTCTTATCGGGTGGCTTAACGCCGGAAAATGTTGCACAAGCCATCCAGCTTACGCGGGCACCTGCTGTCGATGTCTCCTCCGGCATTGAAAAGGCGCCTGGCGAAAAGGACGAAGACAAGATTGTAGCGTTTTTGGCGGCTGCAAAAGGCAAGACGCATGGGACTTGAGAGCGCAAATTCACGCCCGAATTCGTTTCGGGCAGGGCCGGATAAAGACGGCCATTTTGGCATTTTCGGCGGTCGCTATGTCGCCGAAACCCTCATGCCCAATATCCTGGAGTTGGAAGCGGCTTATCGCCAGGCCAAGGATGACGATGCTTTCAAAGCAGAGTTCGATGACCTGCTTGAGCATTATGTGGGCCGCCCAAGCCCGCTCTATTTTGCTGAGCGGCTGACGGAGCACTGTAATGGCGCGAAAATCTACTTTAAGCGCGATGAGCTGAACCACACTGGTGCGCACAAGATTAACAACTGCGTGGGCCAAATCCTGCTCGCCCGGCGCATGGGCAAAAGCCGCATTATTGCCGAAACCGGGGCAGGCCAGCACGGTGTTGCCACGGCCACCGTGGCGGCCCGCTTCGGTCTACCCTGCATCATCTATATGGGCGCGCGCGATATTGAGCGCCAAGCGCCCAATGTGTTTCGTATGAAGCTCTTGGGCGCCGAAGTGCGTGCTGTCACGTCCGGCTCAGCGACGCTAAAGGATGCCATGAACGAGGCGTTGCGCGATTGGGTGACCAATGTGGAAGATACCTTCTACATCATTGGCACCGCCGCTGGCCCGCACCCCTATCCGGAATTGGTGCGCGATTTCCAATCCGTCATTGGCCGAGAAGCGCGCGAACAGATTTTAGGCCGGGAAGGGCGGCTGCCCGATAGCCTGGTTGCCTGTATCGGCGGCGGGTCCAATGCCATCGGGTTGTTCCACCCATTCTTAGATGATCCTGACGTCTCCATCACCGCTGTGGAAGCGGCTGGTCATGGCTTAGATACGGGCGAACATGCGGCCTCCATCGCTGGCGGTACGCCCGGTGTGCTGCATGGTAACCGCACCTATTTGCTGCAGGATGATGATGGCCAAATCATTGAAGCGCATTCCATATCCGCTGGGCTTGATTACCCGGGAATTGGGCCGGAGCACGCCTGGCTGCATGCTATCGGCCGGGCGAGCTATGTCTCCGTGACCGACCAAGAAGCGCTGGATGCCTTCCAAACGCTTGCCCAGCTTGAGGGCATCTTGCCTGCGCTTGAGCCCTCCCACGCGATTGCCCATGTTCTCAAAGTCGCGCCGACACTGCCCAAAGACCATCTCATGATCGTCAACATGTGCGGCCGTGGGGATAAGGACATTTTTACGGTGGCCGAGGCGCTTGGCGTTGATATGGGCACGGGCGCTCAGTGACCGACCATTTTGCGACAGACCGCCTTGCCGCGCGCTTTGCTAGTTTAAAGGCAGAGGGCCGTGCTGGCCTAGTGACCTATGTGATGGCAGGCGACCCGGACTTTGATGTTTCCTTCGATATTCTGGCGGGCCTGCCCGCTGCAGGCGCGGACATCATTGAGCTGGGTATGAGCTTTACAGACCCCATGGCGGATGGCCCGGCCATCCAAGCCGCTGCGCTGCGCGCGCTTAAAGCGGGCACCACGCTCAACACATCGCTGGATTTGGTGCGCCGGTTTCGCCCGCAGGACCAAGACACGCCCGTCATTCTGATGGGCTATTATAATCCCATCCATCACAAGGGCGTTGATAGCTTTCTCAGCGAAGCCAAAGCCGCTGGGGTCGATGGGCTTATTGTTGTCGATTTACCGCCTGAAGAAGATGCGGAGCTTTGCTTGCCTGCTAAAGATGCCGGCCTTCATTTCATACGTCTGGCGACCCCAACAACGGATGCAGAGCGTTTGCCGGCTGTGCTGCGCAACACAAGCGGCTTTCTCTATTACGTCTCCATCACGGGGATTACCGGATCAGCCAGCGCACAAACTGATAAAATTGGTTCCGCGCTCGCCCATATTCGGGAAAAAACAGACCTTCCGATTGCCGTTGGCTTCGGTATAAAGACGCCCGAGCAGGCGGCGGCCATGGGTGATGTGGCAGATGCCGTTGTGGTCGGCTCTGCCATTGTGGATGCCATTGCCACGGCAACGCCCGAAGAGGCGCCCGCAGCGGCCCATGGATTTGTCGCATCCCTGCGCGATGCGCTTGAAAGGAAAGCATCATGAGCTGGCTAGACCGTACGCTGCCAAAGCTGCGCTTTTGGACCAAGCGAGACGTTCCGGAAAATCTTTGGAGCAAGTGCCGGGCGTGCGGCCAGCTGACCTTCACCAAGGAAGTGGAAAAGAACTACTGGGTCTGTCCCCATTGTGGCCACCATGAGCGTATCGGCCCAGATGTGCGGTTTGATATGCTGTTTGATGACGGCGAATACAAAACGATCGGCATTGATAAAGCAAAGGATGACCCGCTCGGTTTCCGCGACTCTAAGCGGTATACGGATCGCTTGAAAGATGCGCGGTCCAAAACCAAAGCGGATGACGCCTTTGAGATTGCGCTTGGAAAGATCGCTGGCCTGCCGACCGTTATTGGCGTGCAAAACTTCTTTTTCATGGCCGGCTCCATGGGCGTTAATGTGGGCAATGCCTTCATTCGCGGAGTAGAAACTGCGCTAGAAAGACGCGCGCCCTATGTGGTGTTTTCAGCCTCCGGCGGCGCGCGGATGCAAGAAAGCATTTTGAGCCTCATGCAGTTGCCGCGCACCACAGTGATGCTCAACCGGCTAAAGCGGGAAGGCATTCCCTATATCGTGGTGCTCACCGACCCAACAACAGGCGGCGTCACGGCGTCCTTTGCCATGCTTGGCGATATCCATATTGCGGAACCAGGTGCCCTGATTGGCTTTGCCGGCCAGCGGGTGATTGAAAACACCATTCGTGAAAAGCTGCCCGAAGGGTTTCAGCGCTCAGAATATCTGCTGGAACACGGCATGATTGATATGGTGGTGCATAGAAAAGAGCTGCGCGATACGCTTGCCAATGTGCTTGGCATTTTAACCAAGACCGAACACGGCGTTCCGGTGCAGCCGCGCAAAGCCATCGCGGCCCCGACTGAGTAAACTCCCCAGCGCTTTTCGTGCCGTTCTCAACTGTTTCAGACGCATTGGCCGCGCTTGAAGGCCGCCATCCTAAGAAGATTGATCTCTCCTTGGGCCGCTTGACCAACGTGCTGGAGAGACTGGGCGACCCGCACCGCCGTCTCCCGCCAATTGTGCATATCGCTGGAACCAATGGAAAAGGCTCTACCGCCGCCTTTGTCCGGTCCATCTTGGAAGCGGCAGGGCACAGCGTTCACGTCTATACCTCTCCCCATCTGGTGCGTTTCCATGAACGCATCCGTTTGGCGGGCCGCTTGATTGATGATGCCGGGTTGATCGATGTTTTGAATGCGGTTGAAGAGGCTGCGGGAGATGACCCCATCACCTTCTTTGAGGCCACAACGGCGGCGGCCTTTCTCGCCTTTTCACAAACGCCGGCCGATGCGCTTATCTTAGAAGTGGGTCTGGGCGGGCGGCTGGATGCGACCAACGTCATTGCACGCTCAGCGCTGGGCATCATTGCCCCGATCAGCTTCGACCACATGGAGTTCCTAGGCAACAGCTTGCCGGAAATCGCCTGGGAGAAGGCCGGTATCGCCCGCCGCGGTGTCCCGCTCATTTGCCATCAAGACGATGCCTCTGCAGCCAATACTATTGAAAAACATGCCCGAGACGTTGGCGCGCACCCCGTTTTTTCCGGCCAGCATTATCACGCCCAAGCGCATGACACCGGCATTGCTTACAGCGACGCCAAGGGTCAGATTGCCTTGCCACTGCCAAGCCTGCCGGGTGCGTTCCAAACAGACAATGCTGCGCTTGCGGTTGCCGCGCTTCGTCATCAAGTGCAATGGCCCGTGCCAGAGCCTGCGTTCAGCGCTGGCTTGCGCTGGGCTGCTTGGCCGGCCCGGCTGCAAAGTTTGGCGAGCGGCACGTTGCAAGAGCATCTACCGCCGGGCAGCGATGTGGTGCTAGATGGCGGGCATAATCCCGCTGCTGGCGCGCAAGTCGCGCGTTTTATTCGTGACTATCCTGGCGCGGAAGGTCGGCCCATTCATCTGGTTCTGGGCATGCTCGCGAACAAGGATTTGCACGCGTACCTAGCGCCGTTTAAGGGGCTGTTATCGGGTCTTTGGGGTGTGCCTGTTGATGGTCATGCCCACCATACGCCCGCTGAGATAGCAGCCTGCGGACAAGAACTGGGCGCGCCGGGGCGCGCAGGCAGCGGCGATATCAGCGCTGTTCTAGGCTATATTGCAGACTCTTGCGGCAAAGAGAGCAGCCCGCTGGTGGTTATCGTTGGCTCGCTCTATTTGGCAGGGGCTGTGCTGGCGGCAAATGGCACGCTGCCGGATTAAAAAAGGCGTTCGCCAACGCTCCTGATAGGAGGCAGCGAACGCCTGATGAGGAATCGCCGTTAAGCGATGTTGTCTTCAATCCACTCGACGATTTTGCTCTTCGGCTGTGCGCCCACCTTCGTGGCCTGCACTTCACCGCCTTTAAACAGGATCATCGTTGGGATGCCGCGCACGCCATAGCGTGTTGGCGCATCCGGGTTATGGTCAATGTTGATTTTGGCAATGGTGACTTGCTCGCCCATTTCGCCGGCAATTTCTTCAAGCGCTGGCGCGATTTGGCGGCACGGGCCGCACCATTCTGCCCAAAAATCTACTAGGACAGGTTTGTCGGACTGAATGACGTCTGAGTCAAAGCTATCGTCTGTAATCGTCGTTGTGGCCATGATTGGTTCCGTTTGTCTGTACTCTGCTATTGGTTCTTAGCTATGAAACATGGTGCGCGCCGTCAAGCATTGGCGCACATGAACGCAGTGTTCAGGGCGCATGCACAGTGGATGGCAGATGCGCCATCAGGGTTTCGCGCGATGGCCAGTCCACACGTCCCGTCGCTGTCCACAAGATGGCGCCCCGGACGGTGCGTGTGGGAAACACCTCTTCCAGGCTCAAGGCATAGAGAGCCATTTGCCTCAGAATATCGGGCGGCGCGTCCTCCGGCGGGGACTGCGTGGTCTTAAAGTCAGCAAAGAGGACTGCGTCATCGGTGATGGCGAGCCGGTCCACCTGGCCCGAGACCACGAAGTCGCCGAGGCGCGCAATGATGGGGACTTCAGCCCGGCTGCCCTCGCCAAGGAGCGCGTGCATCTCCGGCAGGCCCAGCGTGGCAAGGGCTTCTGCAAGCAGCTCTTCAGCGAGCTCTTGTGGCACCGTCGCCTCTAAATACGCCATCCCCACATCCCGCCAGTCTGACTGCGGCTGCGTGGGCAGATGTTCTAACAGCGCGTGGATAAGCGTGCCCCGCTTTGCGGGTGACAAAGACGTCTGCGATATCTGCGCCGCCTTAAACGGCGCCATATTGGACAGGCCCGTATCGGAGGGTTGCAAGGGGCGCGGCGGGCTTTCTTCCGGCGGCGGTTTGCTGCGCGCCCAGTCTGGCAGGCTGTAGAGGGCCTGCTTGTCTTGTAAGGGCGCTGCCTCTGATAGCGCAGCGCGTTGCGGCGTGGAATACCGCCGCAGTCCATCGGCGTCCGGCGAGATATCAAGCCGGTCAAACGCAGCTGTTATTAAGTCATATCCGTCTGGTTTTGCCTCAAGATCTGCCGGGGCTTCGCGCGCTTTGCTGGCATACCCACAGCATATCAGCTGGTCTTCCGCCCGCGTCATGGCGACATAAAGCAGGCGCTTATACTCTTGATAGGCCTCCTCTTCCGCTGCTTCAAACGCAGTGCGAATCGGACCTATGTCATTGCCAGCATGGCGCCTTAAAATGGGCACGGTGCTGCCACCGGACGGCACCTGCACAAAGGGGCTTTTAGACGTGGGTTTTGAGGCAAGGTCGGCCAGATAGACCACCGGCGCCTGCAAGCCTTTCGCGCCGTGGATGGTCATGATGCGCACTTTATCTCCGGCTGCTTCCGGGTCGCGCTTGACCTCCACATCGCTTTGCAAAAACCAGTGCAGGAACCCATCCAAGGAGGCCGTATGGCTGCGCTCATAGGCCAGACATTGGCCTAAGAAGACGTTGATCGCGTCCTCAGCTTCCCCGCCAAGGCGCTCTTGCAGCCGCATGCGGCCACCCGCTTCAAGCACATGGGAAAAGAGCTCAAAAGGCGGCGCATAGTCGGCCATGGCGAGAACGCGGTGTAGCAGCGCTGTCGCCTCCTGAGGAATGCTTGGACTGGTCTTTGCCGCAGCCCATAGGCTACCCTCTCGACCAGCGCAGAGCGCCATCAACGTCTCTTCAGAGACATTGCACAACGGGCTTTTGAGAACGCAGGCCAGTGCGAAATCATCATTGGGCAGCGTGGCAAAGCGGGCCAGGTTGACGAGGTCGCGCACCGCCATTGGGCTTTTCAAATCAAACCGGTCGAGCCCTGCAATGGGCACGCCGCGCTTTTTCAAGGCCCGGGCGATATATCCCATCAAATCACTGCGGCGCCTGGCTAGAATGAGAAAATCACCTGCGGTCAAGGGGTTGGCCCGGCCGGGCAGGCACTCCCCTGCGGCGATGCGCTGGTGAATATCCTCGGCGATGCGTTCGGCCAGCAAGCGGTCGGGTTTCTTCTCAGCGCGTTCCACCAAGGGCAGGCGCCAGCCTGCTGCTGTATCGTCTTCGCGCTCTTCCGGTAGGGTGAGCGGCCATAAGTCGACCATCCCGCCCATGCCGGTGCGGTGTGTGTCGTGCTTGATGCTGACCCGCTGCGCATCCAGCCCAGTGCCAGCTGCGCCTACAAAGGTTTCATCGACCACGCGCAAAACCGTATCCACCGACCGGAAAGACTTGTTGAGTCCAACATCCTCAAAGGCTTGGTCGCTTTCCTCCGCCTTTGCCTGGAAGCTGATTTTGCTGTCATTGAACAGCTTGGGCTCCGCGCCTTGGAAGCCGTAAATCGATTGCTTCATATCTCCCACGGCGAACACCGACCGGGTCCGCGCATGTTGCCCTTCACCTGAGAAAAACTCGGAGGAGAGCTGCTCAACGATTTTCCATTGTAGGCTGGAGTTGTCCTGCGCTTCGTCGATCAGGATATGTTCAATCTGGCTGTCGAGGCGATACAGCACCCACTCCGGCGGCACCTGGCCTGCAAGCAGAGCCTCCGTTCGGTCGATCAAATCGGCAAAGTCGAGCGTGCCGGCCTGCATTTTGCGCGCGCTATAGTGCTTGAGCAGCGCTTGGCCAAAGGCGATGGCCAAGGCGCTTTCCTCAGCAAGCCGTTTGAGCGCTAGGCTTTCACGGACACCCAGCAACCGCTGTGCCTCCTGCGCGAGGATATCGGCTGTCCCAGGGCGGGCTTTTTCTGCGGGTTTTGTGATGAGCTGCTTGCGCGCGGCTTTAAACCCTGCGGTCAAAAAGGCCAGGCAATAGACGTCAAACTCGCCTTCCCGCGTCTTAGACTGCAACCAGTCTTGGATGGTTGCCCCGCGGGTTTGGTCGGTTTTGCTGCCGCTATGGATAAGGTGGTTTGCCGCGGCCCCTAAGTCTGGCGTGGCTTGCATGCAGGCCTGTTTGAGAATGTCCTCTTGGCGTTGTCCTAGCGGCGCGCCGAGCGCCTCATGGACCGTCTGGCGCAGCGCGAGAAGGCCTGCTGGTAAGTCAGTCAGCGCGCCGCGCATCGCCAGGAGCTCTGCAATGACACTGTCGAAACTGCCATCTGCTAACAACCGGGCGAGCGTGCTTGCGGCTTTTGCAAGGTCCGCGTCTCCGCCCTCCAGCGCCAGCGCGAGAACCTTGTCGCGGGCCTCGGCTGCATATTCTTTCGCGGTGCGCTCATCGATGGTTTCAAAGCTTGGCGCTGTGGCAGATTCCAGGGGGAAACGTCCGAGCAAGGATTGGCTGAAAGCATGCAGTGTTTGGATGGCAAGCCCGCCTGGCAGGTCTAAGACATCTAAGAACAGGGCCTGGGCGCGCTTAAGGTGACTGTCTTGCACCTGGCTAGAGCCGCCCAGAAGCACGGCCAGGTCCCGCTTCAGGGCGGGCGCATCCGCCACGGCCCAGCGCCCCAGCTGGGTGAGAATGCGCCCCACCATCTCCCCCGCGGCGGCTTTGGTATAGGTAAGGCATAGGATGCTATCTGGCCGCGCCCCGTCGACCATGAGCCGCAGCACGCGCGCTGTAAGAACATGGGTTTTGCCGGTGCCGGCCGAGGCATCGACCCAAATATGGGCGCCCGGCTGCGTTGCGCGAGCTTGTCTGTCAGTCAGCCGCAGCCCGGTCATGACGCCGCCTCGGGGATATCGCGCCATTCTTCCGGCCGGGCCAAGTCGTCATAATCTCGGTAGGGCGCATGCATGGGCGACGGCGCATGTAGATAGGGCGTTTTTTCGATCCCGAAGGCGGAGAACAGCGCTTCCAGCCCCGCTTGGGCGTCCTCAATCAGGCTTTTCGGATCGGCCAAAGCGACGCGCTTGGGTGGGGCCTGGCCTGTCGTTGATAGAGCCCAATATTCAAGTGCGTCGACCGGCTGAGCGGCGATCGGAAACGCTCCTGCCTGCGCCATCAAGCCTTCGACGGAAAGCTGCGGCGCATAGCCTTGCTTGACGGCGCGCGCGGCGGGCACTGCGCCGGTTTTATAGTCCAGGATGGTGAGCCCTGCTGCTGCATCAATCCGGTCAGCTGTGGCGCGGACCGTCCAGGCGTAATCCCCCACCTGCAAGATGAGCTTGCCCTCAACTTCTGCTCCAGCGACGCGGCGTCCTGCTTCAAATAGTTTGGTTTGCTCAGACACCAACCAGTCGACCAGGTCGCCATAGCGGGGCCACCAAAGAGCATAGATGCCAGGCTGGCCCCGCCATTTCGAAAAGGAGGCTTTGCCCGCTTCCATGAGTGCCGCTTTCGGGTCTTCCGGCAGAGCGCCTGGATGCGCCTTGAAAAAGCGCTCTAAGGCAGTATGGATTGTGCTGCCTTTGTCGGCTGCGCCAGGGGCTTGGTCGATGTCCTCCAGCGGCTTCAGCTTTAGGACATGTTTGGCATACAGCGCATAAGGGTCGCGCAGCCACCGCTCGATATCGCTGACGCTTAGGTCGCGCGGCCGGGCGCTGAGCGGCGGCGTCGGTTTGGGCTGTGGCCATGGCTTATAGGCGGGCGGTGCATCAAGCGCTTGTGTCCAGGCGAGAACCTCATATCCGCGCCGGAGCTTTGGGCCATAGGCGGCCTTTAACCTGGCAACCCAGCGCGAAGGTAGCGTCTCCGCGCCGTCTTTTTTGGTGGTCCGCGTCAGAAATACCTGCTCTGCCGAACAGCCTTGCAAAAAATCAAGCGCGGATAGGCCGATGCGCCGGTCATGCGGCGGCAGGCCAAAGGCTTGGCGCATGGGTTCATTCATCCAGGGGTCCGTTGGCGCTGCTGGCGGCCAGACCCCTTCATTCAGCCCAGCTAAAACCGCCACATCAGGGCGCTGCATGCGCGCTTCAATGGTGCCTAAGATAGCCAGTCGCGGATGTCCGGGCCGGCCAGAACGTACCACTTGGCCTGTCATTAAGGCCTCCATGAGCGCGCCGAGGCTGGCTGGCGGTGTGGCGTCAAAACCCGGGCTCGCTGTTGCAGCGCCATCAGCCCATAGCGCAAGGGCCATCCCATCCTCGCCTGCAAAAAGGGTCTCATCGGACAGGGTGTCGGCCCATTCCATAAGCTGGGCGATGAACTGGGCCGCTGGCTTAGCCTCCGTTGGCCAGCTTTCAGTCAACCTTTCGAGCGCGCTGAGCAGCGTTTTCGAACTGTTGTCATCAAGCCGCTTTATGAGGCTGGACACGCCGCCGCTGCGCCGTACCCCGCGCAGATGATACTGGTCCAGCAGGCGGGCCACCTCAAGTACCTCGGCGCGTGACCGCCCGAAGCGGAAATAGGGATGTTTCAGCAGTGCTAGCAGCGGCACCGGCGCATCCGGCGCAGCCAGAAAATCCGCAAGCAGGAGCACAAATCGGGCTGGCGGTGTGTCCGCCAGCGGTTGACCGCCACTGTCATCCACATGGATATCCCAGCGTGCCAGCCGTGCAGCCACGCGCCGTGCGAGCGCGCGATCTGGCGTGATGAGCGCGCCGGTTCTGCCTGGTGTTTCCAGAACTTGCCGCAATAAGAGAGCAGCGGCAGTGGCCTCTTGGTGGTCCTCTTCAGCCTCAATAAGGCAGAGCGTCTGGCCAGGGTCCTGGTCTTTAAGTCCAGCCTGAAAGGTGGCGGATGGGGCCAAGGCGGCGCTGACCGCGCCCACCCGGCTGGCAATGGGCTCTGGCGCGTCCTCCTGCTGCCAGGGCAAGACCTCCGCGCGATGCGCATCAAAGCGCTCTAGGAGACGCTTAAGCGGCCCAAAAGGATGGGTTTCAGACAGAACGTCCCACATTTCATCTGGTGCGTCACAGTCCACCGGAGGCAGCACCACATGCCCGTCCGGCAGGGTGCGCACCACATCCATGAGCGCTGCTGTGGCTGGAATGGAGCCGGTGGCGCCTGCGGCGACGACCGGTGTCTGGGGCGGGGCATGCAGCCAGCGCTGGCGCAAAGCCTCTAGCCGGTTGCGGCGGGCCAGGCTTTCATCCACGCGGTTCAGACTGCTCAGCAGGCCAGGCCACTGCTCGGTCACAATCTTCAAAAAGCTCAACACATGTTGCCAGTGAACAGCAAATTCCTCTGGCACCAAATCATCCAGCTTTGCGAAGTCGAGGCCTTCCGTGATGGACTGGTCGAGGAAGCGCGCGAGGCTTGCGGCGAGGCGGGCGACTTGCGCTGGCGTTTGCGCGGGCTTGGGCTCCATATGTGCCTGCCAGCCTTCTATCAAACGCGCTAGCAGGCCTAGTCTTGCCATTGGCTCGATGGTGGGCGCCAGGTCAGCCATGCCAAGGCTGCCCACGCCATCCTCCGGGTCATCGCCGAGCACGGCCAGCCGCGGCAATAGCGTCGCCTGGGCGTCCACGGCTTGCAAAAAGGCCGTTTGCACGGTGCGGACGGCGCGCCGGTTCGGCAATAAAATCAGACCCTCGGCAAGGGTGAGTGGATCCCGGCCAAAGCGGGCCAGATACCCTTTGACCAGCGTGTCAGCAAAGGGAAGCGTTGGCGCTATCGTCCAAAGGTTAGCCACCGCCACCGCTAAGCATGGCTTCGGCAGGCGCAATACTGTCTGGCGTGCCCACATGGGCCCAGGTGCCTTCATGGACGCAGCCATAGGCGCGGTCGGCTTCGATTGCCTTGGTCCAGATAGCACGCATGGAAAAAGCATCTTCGGTGATGCCGTCAAAGGCGCGTGGATGGACCATTTGAACACCAGCGAAGGCAAAGGCACTTAATTTGCGCTCTAGCGGCCAGCTGATTTTTCCATCTTGCTGCATCAGGAAATCTCCGCGGTCGCCAATGCCGATGGCTTTTGCCATGGGGACGAGCAGCAACAGAACATCCATCTTTTTGCCGACCCAATGCCGCGCCAAATGGCGCAGCGAGTTCGCGGGACCATCGCGCCACACGACATCGCAGTTGATGACAAAAAAGCGTTTCTCACCAAGCAGGGGCAGGGCCTTGCGCACCCCGCCGCCCGTGTCGAGCAAGGTATCAGTTTCATCGGAGACCTTAATGTCTGGCGTCTGCGTCCATCTTTCCAAAAAGCTGTGCAGCGCATCGGCCTTATAATGCGCATTGACCACCACATGATGCACGCCCGCTGCAGCGCATTGCTGCAATGTGCGCGCTAAAAGCGGTTCGCCGGCGACATCCACCAGCGCCTTGGGCCGATCATCCGTCAGCGGGCGCATGCGCATGCCTTTGCCGGCACACAGCACCATCGCCATGTCGGGTAGTTTGGCCTTGGGCTTCAGCCTGACTTCTTGGATTTCGCCATGTTTGACGGTCATGCTGTTTGCCGCTTTTGCACAGGAATATGCGTGTCAAGCCACGTCTTAACCGACGCTAGGGCTGGCTGGTCCATGTTACTGAGAAAGCGGTTCCAGCAGCGGCCCAGATGCACCCTGTAGGCCGGCTTTCCATCGCGCCGGTCAAGGCGCACAAAGACGCCGAGGATTTTCAAGGCCCGCTGTGCGCCGTAGATGGCGTAGCCCGTCTCAAAGTGGGGGTCGCCCAGCGCTTTTGATACAGCGTTTAACACCTCGTTTTGAACCGCATCGGAAATGTCCCTCCTCACGTCCTGCAGCAGTGAAACCACGTCATACGCCGCGTGGCCGATAAGTGCATCCTGAAAATCAATGAGGCCTACTTGAGCGGGGCCAGTCCGGTTTGGGAGAAAGAACAGGTTGTCTTTATGAAAGTCGCGCAAGGTCACAATCGGCGCTGTTTGGCGGGCTTTTTCCGCCAGCGCTAGCGGGGCGTCCCATGCGCGGTCGAAGGCGGCCCTTACATCGCTTGGCATCTCTGTACCAAAGGCATCGGGCCACCAATCATCGCAGAACACGCTAAGCTCTGTGCGCATGGTGGCCTCGTCATAGGGCGGCAGGTCTGGAAGCGCTCTGCCCGCAAGATAGCACACGACATCCCCCGCCAGACTGTAGAGGGCTGCTTCCCGCTCAGGCGCGTCTTCAAGGACTTGGCTGAAGCTTTGGACCCCAAAATCTTCCAGCAAGACCAGGCCTTGCGCCAAATCTGATTTGATTATACGCGGCGCCGACAGCCCTGCTTGGCAAAGCCAGTTAGATAGCGTCACGAATATCGGCGTCTTGGGTTCATGGGCTGGCGGCGCAACCATCAACAGCGCTGTCTCATCGCCTTGCTGGAGTCGTCGATAGGTGCGGTACGAGGCGTCTGCAGCCAAGGCCTGCTGCTGCGCCGCTTCCCAGCCTGTGCCTTGGAGAAAGGCGTCTATCATGGCAGCGTTAGACGGCGCATATCGGCGGCCTCAGCATGGGCTATGTGAATGTGCATCGCGTCATCTGGAATAAGCGAGCCCAGCTTATCGGGCCATTCCACAAGGCACAGCGCCATGTCGAACGCTTCAATCAAGCCCAAGGGTTCAGCCTCTTGCGGGCTGATAAGCCGGTAGGCATCCACATGCCAAATGTCGATGCCGTTTGGCCCATAGCCGTCATAGACTTCAACCAATGTAAAGGTGGGGCTGGGAATGTCACCCGGCACACCAAAAGCCCGCAGAAAGGCCCGCGCGAAGGTGCTCTTACCAGCGCCTAAAGGGCCCTCTAAGCAAAAGGTGGCGGGGCCTAGAATGCGCCCTGCAAGCCTCTGCGCCGCCGCTTCAAGCTGGGCTTGATTAACCAGAGTGTCGGGCAGCGTCATTCGGCGGCAAGAATTTCACTGGCATTCCGGGGCAGACGGATGATGACCGTGGCCCCAACCTTCGCGTCCGGGTCAAAGCTGATGGTGCCGCCATGCAGCGCGATGAATTGGCGGGCTAAGGCGAGGCCCAGGCCAGCGCTTTTGCTGCCGGAGACATTGCTGCCGCGTTCAAAGCGTTCGAAAACAATTTCTTGGTCCGCTGCTGGAATACCAGGGCCTGTATCGGCAATGCTGATGAGCACATCCGTGAGCGTTCCGGAAGCTGTGAGAGTGACAGACCCCTTTTGCGGGGTCCAGCGGATGGCATTCTCCAAGACGCCATCAATGGCTTGGCCAATACGCCGCCGGTCGCAGGAGACCCCACCGCTGTTTGCGGCAATCTCAACGGTGAAATCAATCTCCTTGGCTGCCATCGCCGCGTCTTTGCTGTCGCAAAGTTCGCGCAAGAAGCTGTCCACCTCAACGGCGTGTAGATCCAATTCCAGTTGGCCAGCATCGCTGACCGCCAAGTCTAAAATGCCATCAATCAAAGAGCGCAGCCGGTTTGAGGAGTTCAAGATGTCTGTCACATAGCTTTTCTGGCGATCGTTTAGCTGTCCGAACAGCTCCTCATCAAGCATTTCAGTGAAACCAAGAATGCTCGTGAGCGGCGTGCGCAGCTGGTAGGAGACGGAGGTGACAAACTGGGTTTTCATCCGGTCAGCAGCTTGCAGCGCTGTTGCGCGGTCACGCAAGGCCCGCTGGATTTGCACTGATGCCGTCACATCCGAGCAGGTCAGAAGCGCAGCGCCATCCGGCAGCGGCACGGCGGTATAGTCTACCACGCGGCTGTCTTTTAAATGCGCGCGCCCACCGGCGTCGGTTCGGGCCACTGTGGATTGGATAACGGTGTTGTTGAGGGTATCCGCGTCTGCCGGTTTTTCCATTTGGCCCCGCAAGGCATCAGCCAATTCTGAAATGCGCGGCTTGCGGCTGAGAAAATCGGGGTCTACCGACCAAAGTGCCTCAAACACTTTATTATGCAGTTGGAGTTGGCCATCAGCGCCGAACACGGCAGTGGCCTCCCGCAGATTATTGAGGGTTGCACGTTGCACCGTAATCAGGGTGTTAAAGGACCGCTCTAGCGCCAGTTTATCTGTCACATCCTCAAAGAGCTGTAGGATGCCGCCAAAAGGGTGGGGCTGGGAGACCACCCGCAGCGTCGTGTCATCGGGCAGGTGCCAGGTATCGACGTCCGGCTCGATAAGTTTCGTATAGGCGGTGAGCTGGCTTTGTTTCCAAGCGGGGAAGTTGGCTTGTTCGGGCAGGCGCTGATTTTCACGCATGCGTTCCAGCACTTCCGAGTGGAGCGGTTTATCGCTCAGCCAGGCTGCGCTCAGCCCTGCCAAATCCGCAAAGGCTGTGTTGAAGAAGATAAGCCGCTGCTCCGGCCCAAACACGGCAACGGCGCTCGACAGCATGTTGAGGATTTCATTCTGGCTTTCGGCAAAGCGGGCCAGTTCCTCTTCAAGCTCTAGGGCCGGGGTGTGGTCTTCGGCAATGCCGCCCACAATGCCATTGCCCAGCGGGATTTCAGACAGCCGATAAGCGCGCCGCTCGCCGCCCACAACCACGCGTGCCTCACGGCTGGTGATTTCATTGTCAGCCTCGGCTGCCTGCGCCAAAGCCCGCTGCGCTATGCTTTCACCGCGGCCCACCAGCTCGCGTTGTTCTTCTAAAATATGTTGCACACCATCGGCTTCGACGGCTTTCACATAGGCCGCGTTGGCATCAATCAGGTCTGCGTTTTCACCGCTGCGCCACCAAATCGGTTGCGGGATTTTCTCTATCAGCGTCCGCGCTGCGTGTAAGGCATCGCGCAGATTGCCTTGGCCTGCTTGGTTTTCTGCAAGCACGCCCTCAATCTCCGTGATGTCGCGCAGCCAGCAAAGCGTTACCGGCCTATTTTCAGTATCGTCCCAGCGCAGCACATTGGCCGCTAGAGAGCGCTTTGCGTCCTGTGTCTGCAGCTTGAGTTGGCTGCGCGGCGCCGAGTTGTCGAGCGCTGCGGCAATGCCTTCGGTCAGCCGGGTAAAGTCATCCAGCCGCAGGCCCCCGCCTGTCTCACCAGGGCCAAGGTCTGCCAGTTGCCGCGGTGCAAAGGGCAAATCCAGCCACTCGCGCAATCTATCAGACACCACCAAGCGGCCATCGGCATGGACGAGGAGGTAGGCATCCGGGCTTTTGCCGGCCAAGGCCATGAGCGTGGACGCGGCATTTTCTAAGAGCTTGGCGCGTGCTTCGGTCTGGCGCCGAGCGATGAGGCTGGCGATCCCTAAGGCCATGGCGAGCACGATGAGGACAAGGAAAATGGTTGTCCAGGTGGAGGGCAGTGGCGGTGTTGCAGCCTCCTGGGCATGGAGGGCAGCGCTCCAGAAAAACACGGAGAGGAAGAGCAAGCTGGCGCGGACGCTGCGAGGCAACTGCTTTATCCCATATTGTTGACTGTCTTGGTTTTGCCGCAAGGCGCGGCCAAGCGCAAGCCGCAGCCGCCGCGTTATGCGCTATGTCGCGGCGCGCGGTTCGCCAGCCAGGGCGGGCCTACATCATCCAATGTCATATCAATGGCTTCGCATATCAGGGCGATTTCAGGCCCATTGGAGAAGGTTAGCCGCACCTCTGTGTCCGCCGCTGCCGCTATGCTCAAGAGGTTGAGGGGAATGGTATCCTCCGGGTCGAAACTGCGCGTGTGCACGCTGTCCACAAAGTCAAAGCGCACAAAAGTCTTCACCCGTGTGGGGCGCGGTTTGAAGAGGCCGCGCTGTGTCTCCCAGCGGAACCGATTGGCCACCATGGCAAAGCGCCGTGCGGCTTTGTCGAACTGAATGTCTTTCGGCAGAATAAGCGCGTCCTGCAAAAAGCTGGATACGGTCGTGAGGCCGTCAGCATCTTGCGCGCGCAGTCGGAGGGGGTCTTGCTTGGCCATGGTGCCTAGGGTCGGGACCTATTAAATTCATGCGCATGGTTTGGTCCATTTGTTTGTGCGGCAGGAAGG
>CAKZYD010000149.1 GCA_937884085.1 uncultured Sphingomonadales bacterium
GAAGCGAGCGCCCGCGTAGATAGCCAAGATAACGAGACCAGCAATCTTGCCTTTACAGGGACTGAATTCGACACCAGCCGGACAACATTCTCCGCCGCCCTTACAGGTATTTATGAGATCATGGAAGGCACTAGCGTTGGCATCAACTTGGCGCGCTCTGAACGCGCGCCAACCGCTGAAGAGCTGTTTTCTAACGGCTTTCACCCGGCGACCAATACCGTTGAAATCGGCGATGTGAACCTCGATACAGAAGTGGCTTATTCAGCTGAAATATCATTCAAAACTACGATTGACGCCTTCAGTTTTGGCGCCAACGTCTACTACACAGACTACAGTGATTTCATCTTCCTTAACCCGACGGGCGATTTGTTTGAGGAAGGCGATCCTTTCCCGGCCGATGAAGGCTTCCCGGTCTTTGTCTATCAACAGGCAGATGCAGAGCTCTATGGCTTTGAAATTGAGGCCGACTACCTGGCCCTTGATAACGATACCTACCGTGTCGCCATCGATGCGCAGGTTGATATGGCTCGTGGTCGGACAACAGAGGATACGACCTTCGGCGGCATCGATAATGTGCGTGACGAGTTTACCCCGCTTGGAAGCGGCGCGACCACTGTGCCAAGCGGTGACTTGCCGTTCTTCCCGCCGGTTCGCTTCCTTGCTGGTGTCGACTTTGCTTATAAGCCGCTACGCTCGAACCTGCGGTTAGAAGTTCAGCATGTTGCCGAGCAAAATCGAGTGGGTGAAGTTCCTGAAGGCTCGGAGGTGGATATTGCAGGGACTATCCCGACCGACGCGTACACCTTCTTCAATGTCTATTTTGACGTGCAGCCCATTTCCGAGGTCGACAATCTCACAGTGTTTATCCGTGGCAGGAACTTGACTGATGAATTTGCGCGGTCGGCAACATCCTTCTTAGCGCAATCTGCGCCACTGCCAGGCCGTGATATTCGCTTTGGTGTGAACGTTCAGTTCTAAACTTTAGAAGTTTTCAGGGCATAAGCCGGCTTGGATGCTCCGAGCCGGCTTTTCTTTTTTGTCCGCAAGTAGAGTATAGATCGGTGACGCTTTGATGCTGTCGCGCACACGCCGTTTTGCGGCGCTCTTCATCGTCTTTACGGACCGAAGCCTTTGCCATAGTCTAACGTAGATGAATGGCGCCGGGGGGGGCTCCGCCATGGAAAACGATACGCGAAGCAATGCTGTTGCACGGCGCCTGAAAGCCAGTCTCTTTGGCTATGGGTTTGCTTTTGCTGGTCGTTTTCTGTTCCAGCTTTTACAGGTGCCGCTGTTTCTGTCCTTTTGGTCCGCTGCGCACTTTGGTGAGTGGGTCTTGCTACTCGCCTTTCCGACCTATGTCCTGATGCTTGAGGCGGGTCTTTCCATTGCTGCTTCAAACGTTATTGCCCATAAAACGCAGGCCGGGCTGACGACCTCTGCTGCTGCGGTTTTTCAGTCTTATGCTGCCTTGGTGGGTTCGGCGGCGCCGTGTCTTGGCGTGCTGCTGGTGGTTCTCGTTTATGGCTTTGACGTTGCCAACGCATTGCCATTTGCCCGGATTAAAGGGTCTCAGCTTTCCCTCTGTCTTATGCTGCTGGTTGCTTTTGCCGCCGGTGGTTTGCTGATTAGTGTTTGCGTATCCGGTCTGCGCGGCACAGGGCTTCATGCCGCAGAGCCTGTATCAAACGGGTCTCTTGCGATCGGCGATACAGTCGCCGTCGCGCTGTCTCTTGTCCTAAGTGGAGAGGCGCATATTGTGCTGATGGCGCTGGTGTTGGTGAGGGTCTGCGTTTTCATCGGACTTGGGGTTTCCATTCTTCGCACGCGTCCACAGCTTCTGGTGCTTAGGCAAGGCCTGATCTTTGAGAGCATCGGAGATTTGCTGAAGCCAGCCACCGGCTTTGCGCTTTACCCGGCGGCGAATGTTCTGCGCATGCATGGAACAGATCTCATCGTCGGGATTGCGGCAGGCCCCGTCAGTCTGGCGCTCTATTATAGCTGCCGTGTCTTTGCCCAAACCCTCTCTGGTGTTTGCCAGGCCATGAGCGTTCTTGGCAGCGAGGCGTCTTATCTCGGTCTCGATGCGGAAAAGGCGACCCTTCGGCTTTATCATCGCAGGGCCTTTGCCGTCATGGCTTTGCTTAGTGTGACCGGCGCAATCGGTCTGTGGACCCTTGGTACAGTGCTTTTTGATGTTTGGACGCAGGGCCAGTTTGCGTTTCCCGTTCTTGTGCTTCCGTCGCTTATCGCGGCCGAAGCAGTGCTCTGCCTATCCTGGCCCAGCCAGTTCATGGTGTTCGGACTGAACCAGCATTTGCGCATAGCGCCGATATACCTGAAGACGACCGTTGGGTATTTGGCCGTTGCAGGCGCTCTGGCAGTGGCCGGACAGCCGCTCTTCGTATTGGCGGCAGCATTGTTTTTGGCCAATTGTATTTATGCGCGGTGCGCGCTCCAGGAAGCGTTGCGTGTCTCAGAGGACAGCAGTGCCCAGTTTAAACAAACGGTTTTTCAAGCACCGTTTTTCGCGATGCAAATCAGAGAGGGGTGGCGCCTTCTAACGCGCCGCGCTGGGCCAGCCTAGTGACCACGCAGGCGTCCGCCCATATTGCGCAGCCTGCAGGCCTGTCAGTTTCCTTTGCTGGCCTATGTTGTTTCCTCTTGCCAGTCTTGTGCGTGCCCACCGTTCAAGTCGTTGGCCAATTGATGCTGGCGGATATCGTCATTATTCCGCTCTTCCTCTATCTCCTCATGTCGCGCCATTATGCCTTTGTGCTCCCATTCGCGCGGCTGTGTCTGGGCTTCATTGCCCTTTGGTTTTTAAGCGCCGTCATCACCGATGTGTATCGCGGTACATCGGCTTCAGATTTTCTGCGAACCTGGAGCAAGATTGTTCTCTTAGGGTCCTATTTCGGTGCGTTCGCGCTTCTTATCGGTGCGCGCCGCGAACGGCTCTATATCGCCTTTGCCGGGATAGGGGTGATGTTCTTGCTGCGCTGGGTGGTTGCAAGTAACCCCTATCAACTGGGCGGCTTCTTTAGCCCCATGGCCTGGAAGTTTGGCAATGGGGAAGGGGTGATGTTGCTCGTCGGCTTGGCTCTCATTCCAGTCTCTAAATGGCTACAATCAGGCGGTTTGCTTGGCTTTGCAGCGCTCCATTTCCTCTTCAACGCAAGAGCGCTGATCGCATCGACAGTGATTGCTGCCTTGGCCCCGCTAGTTTCGGTCAAAGCCAGGTCAACGACAGCGCAGGTCTTGTTGGTGGGGTCTATGCTTGCTGGCATTGCCGCACTTATTCCGATTGGGGAGCTGGCGTATACGGCCTTGATTGAAGCGGGTATTGCTGGCGATGCTGCTTTGGAAAAGCACCGCGCGCAAACCAGGGCAGGGACCGGTGTCCTTATCGGTGGACGGGCGGAGATGCTGGTTTCTTGGCGCGCGGTGTTGGACTCGCCGGTCCTTGGGCACGGCTCTTGGGCGGAAAACATCGAGTATAAAGTCGACTATCTAAGGGCACGCGAAGCCATGGGCATGACAGCCCCTTGGGATCAGCTTCACTTAGACTTGCAAATACCGTCGCATTCTCATGTTCTGGGCGCTTGGATTGAAAGCGGCTTCGCTGGAGCGTTGTTCTGGGGCGCTGCCTTCGTCTTGATGGCAAGAGCGCTGGCTTATGGCCTTGTGAAGCAAGCTTTTGTGAGCGGCATTGAGTACGCGGTCTTGCTCAGATGTCTTTGGGAAATCTTGTTTTCGCCCTTTGGCCTCTACTATCGGCTGACCATGGCGGTGTTTTTGGTTGGCGCACTGTGCATTATTGGAGATGCAAAGATGTCTTCTGGACCAAAGTACCTCCTTAAACGACGGCCTTGAGCGGCAGGGCGCGGCGGCTTTTTTTCGTCAGAACCGCGGGGGTGCCGGCATAAACAGCGCCTTCGCAGGTTAAATCCTTTGTAACTGTTGACCGGGCAGCCACCACACATCCGCGCGCAATGTGTAGGCCAGGGTGCACGAAAACATCAGCCGCTAGCCAGACTTCTGAGGCAATATCGATGGCGCGTGCCTCTATTGCGAAGTCAGTCCTGTCCATGAGATGCGTTGCAGCGCAAAGATAGGATCGTTGGGAGATAACGCTATCATGGCCGATCCGGATCGGGCCAAGCGAATAGAGTTCTACATCATCGCCAACCCAAACGCGATCTTCGATTTCGACTTTCCAGGGAAAGCGGGTGCGAACGGTGGGCCGAATGAGCACGTCCTTACCTATTTTTGCCCCAAAGGCGCGCAGCAAAAACCGGCGAAACCCATAAAGAAACTGCGGCGAAAATCGGAACAGTGAGCCTTCCACAAGCCACCAAAGCTGAACCCACACTGCGCTGCGTCCGCGAAAGCCTTTTGGCAGCTTGAACGCGGCGAGATCTTGATAGGCGGGCCCTGTTGTCATGTTGCACGCCCTTGAGGTGCCGCTGCTGATACTGCCATAGAGGCTGGCTTAGCAGTCTGAAACAGCGCGGCGAGTAATCGGTCTGCTTGACGGTCGACATCAAAAGAAGCCTCCGCTAGTCGCCGGGCTGAAATGGCCATTTTATGATACTCGCCCGCTGATAGCTGCGCGGCCTTTTGCAGCGCGTGCGCTAGGCCAGGGCGGTTGGATGGAAAGACGAAACCAGCGCTGGCAGGACCCACATCATCCCATGTTAGCCCTTTGGGCACGATGACCGGCCGTCCAAGCGCCAGCGCTTCGGCAATTACCAAGCCGTAGTTCTCCCATCCCGCGCCATCCATTCGCGATGCAAGAACGAGAAAATGACACGCTTTGATAGCCTCAAAAACCTTTTCCCTGGGCTGCTCGCCTGCGAAGGTGATGCGATCATCCAATGCCATCAGCTTACGGGCCGCATCGGCATAGCCGCCAGTGCCTGAGCCAATGACGCGCAATGTGTCGTGAGGCCGCGCTGACGCGCGCCATGTTTCGAGCAGCGGAAGAACGCCCTTTTCAGGCGATAAGCGCCCCACATATAGGAAATTGGTTTGATGCTGCGGTGCTGTCTCCGGCGGGGGAGCGGCAACTAGCCTCTTGCACGAGACGCCGATGGGTGCGGCCAACATTGGCTTTGAGAAATACTGCGCTGACTCTCTCGCCTCAGCATCACCCATGACATGAATGGCATTGGCTTTATTACCAAGCGGCTGAACAACATAGCGATAGAACAGCGCTTTCAGTGGCTTCTTCTCGTGGATTTTGGCCATATGCACGTCCATGAAGCCACCATGGAGGCCAAGCACAAAGGGTTTGCGCAAAGCCCAGCAGGCTATCAGCGCGATGGTGGTGGGCGCAGTCGACACGCCGCAAATATAGACTGCCCTCGACCGCATCACATGGCGCATAATGACCGCAATTGCTGCAAGCCCGAAGCCCTGCTTTTTTTGCAGGCGTGAGCGGTAGAGATAGACACCACATCCCGCGATGCGTGCGGCTTCCTCTCTAGAAACGCTCGGGCCGATGGCTGAGGCATCGCTGGCCACCATAGTCACGGGTGTTTTGGCCGCGAGCGCCTTCGCTAAGTCGGACGCGACAACCGCTACGCCGCCATAGCCTTTTGCCGGCAGCACATGGGTTGCGACGATGAGCACTGGTTTAGCTGTCATCGCTGCTCACCTTCAGGAGATAGCAGGTCATCTCATACCAAGCCATCATCAGCGAATATTGGAGACCGGCCCGGCCATCCAAAAATCCAAGGCGCAGGATATAATGGTATAAAAAGCGCAGCGGCGGCGTCCAAAACCCAAGCGGGATAGCCCGGCCGAGCTTGCCTCTGCGATTACCTTGGCCGTGTTCCGGCTGTTTGAGAGCGGCGACCCGGGTAGCTGCTAGCACGCGGTGCTTGTCCATCCACGCGGTGAGGGCGCCGCTATGCCAGTCGTGCAGGTACGGCGTGTCTATTTTTCCAATATTGAGGCCAGGCGCTGGGCGCTCATCATGCCCGGCAGGACCTGGAACAAAGATGTGCGGCCCTTTGCGGACAAGCCTAGGATGATAAAATGGATATCCAGGCGCAAAGCGCAGCTTTTGTGTGTTGAGATAGAGGCGTTGGTCCACCAGATACACGTCCACGCCATCGTCGGTCATTTTGGCCAAATCCAGACTAGCCCAGAATTCCGGCGGAAAAATCTCGTCTGCATCAATGAACACCACCCAGGATACCGTCTCCGGCAGCTGCGACATGGCGAAATTGCGCTGTCCTGCAAACCCGCGCCAATGGGTTTCGATAACATGCGCTCCAATGGCTCTGGCAGCCGCTTGCGTGCCATCCGTGCTGCCGCAATCCACAACCGTGATGTTTAGCCCGTCTGGAATGTGCTCGATGCATCTTGCGATGTTGTCAATTTCGTTTTTCGTTAAAATCACAACTGCAAGTGCATCGCGGAGCTCTGCACTCAAACGGCATGTCTTGGCTTGGCCGACCACCATCTGTTTGGTCGCTGCAAATGGGCTAAAGGCTGTGACCTCGGTCATAGCCTGCGCTCCGGCAGAGCAACGTCCAGAATCCTTGGGCAAAGAATGCGCCGGTCTAGATGAGTTTCGGCATAGCGGCGTCCGGCTTGCCCCAGCTTTGCCCGCAAGGCTGCATCCTGCTGCAGGGTCTGTACTGCGCTCACAAAGGCACCGGTGTCATGCGGCGGGACCACCAGACCGCCGCTGCTTTGCTGCGCGATTTGGTCGAGCGGAGAGCCGGGAAGGGCAGTTGCGATGAAAGGCCGTCCAGCGCTCATAATGGAAAAGAGTTTGCTGGGCACAGCGAAGTCTGCGCCAGCGGCGTTTTGTGGGACAAGGTGGACATGGCCTTCGCCATAGGCTTCACAGAGCTTTGAATTTGGAACCAAGGCTTCCAGGCGAACATTGTGCAAGCTGCGCTGCTCGATAGTCTTGCGGAGATACACTTCATCGCCGCCCTCGCCGCGGATGATGAGCTGAGCTTCTGTGTGCGTGGCCTTTAAGGCCTGCGCAAGGTCTAGCAGTTGGTCCAGGCCTTGTTTGCGGCCCAATGCGCCGCTGTATATCAGCGTAAAGTGTCCTTTCGGTTCAGGCCGGGGAACGATGTTGTGCGTGTCTATTTGCGGCGGAATGACATGAATAGGCCGCTTGACGCCGTTGGCGATGAGGGCGTCGCGCATAGCGGGCGTGAGCGTTACAATGGCGTCCGCGCGGTTCAGGCAAACACGTTCCAGCCACTTCAGCATGGCCGCGACACCCTTTGCGCCATAGGCACTGCGCGCCAATCCAGATTGGATATCATGAACAATCGCCACATGGCGTGCTCCACGCTTGGTGACCATTGCTGCAGACAGGACAGTCAGGACCGATGGGCATACCGAAATTACTGATTGCGCATCTGAGATTCGGCCTTTCAATCGGGCTGCCAAGACGCTCATAGCAAAGCTGAGTTCTGCTGCCAGCCGGGCAGGAATACTTGTGCTCTTCAAGATAAGGCTTGGAAGCCTTTCAACAGCTATTCCGCGCCAGTCTTCGCTGTCATGCTCGCCGGCTCTATAGTCTTTAAATGCCGTTCGACCAGGATAAGAAGGCCTGGCTGTAATTACCTGCGCTTTCAACTTTTTTTCGGAAATAAAGCGCGCCAAGTCTGTGATTGGTGGCGCACTGCCGGCAGGTTCTGGGTAGAAATACGCGGAAACCAGGACGACATCTTTAGTGTCCTCAAAAGTGCGGGGCGCGCGCCGGAAAACTTGCCGCCATGTCTTGGTGTGCGCTGCGGATTCTGGCCTTTCGGAGGCTGTTATGCGCGCGAAAACGTCCATAGCTTAAAAGGCGTTCTTTTGGGAGAGGACAACCAAGATGGTGCGGACTAATATCTCGATGTCCAAAGAGAAAGAGCGTGTGCGGATATACTCCAGGTCGCTTTCAACGCGT
>CAKZYD010000150.1 GCA_937884085.1 uncultured Sphingomonadales bacterium
CACCTCAAGGTCATATGTCTTGGTTGCTGCAAAGCCCATATCCCCAGTGCAAAGCACCATGGTCCGGAACGGCAGCTCCAAAGCCTTCAGGACAGACTCGGCCGCCTCTGTCATGCGTTCATGTTCTTCAGCGGATGTCTCCGGCGCTGTGATGGAGACCAATTCCACTTTGTTGAACTGATGCTGGCGTATCATGCCCTTGGTATCGCGACCCGCAGCGCCGGCTTCAGAGCGAAAACACTGGGTTAAAGCCGTAAAGCGAAGAGGCAATGCATCCCCGGCTAGAATCTGCTCCCGTACCAGATTGGTTAGCGCCACTTCCGCTGTTGGAATAAGCCAGTGGTCAGCCGTGGTTTTAAAAAGGTCATCGGCAAACTTTGGCAATTGGCTGGTGCCAAAGAGCGCTTTGTCCCACACCAAGACCGGCGGGGCGACTTCCTCATAACCGAATTCTTTGACCTGATGGTCCAGCATGAACTGGCCCAAAGCGCGCTCCAAACGGGCTATCTGTCCGCGCAAGACGACAAAGCGCGCGCCAGACATTTTCGCCGCCGCTTCAAAATCCATCCCAAGCGGGGCGCCAATATCATCGTGCTCCTTGCCAGCGAAGCCCAATTCAGTGGGCGTACCCCAGCGGCGCAGCTCTTCATTGGCGCTTTCATCCGCCCCCATAGGAACATCGCCTGATGGGATGTTCGGTAGCGCTGCAAGCTGGCGCTGCACCGCCTCGCCTTTTTCCTTAGCGTCCGCCTCGACATCCGGCATCGTCGCTTTCAGGTCGGCAACTTCGGCCATCAAGGCCTGGGCTTCATCCTCGTTCCCAGTCGCTTTCGCCTTGCCGATTGCTTTAGAGGCGGTATTGCGGCGGGCCTGCATATCTTGCAGTTCACCAAGGCGCGCCCGGTGCTCGGCATCAAGAGCCAGAAGCTCAGCCGCGACGGGCGCGAGACCGCGCCGCGCAAGACCAGCGTCAAACCCATCCGGGTCCTCGCGCAGAAATTTGATGTCTAGCATGGCTTATTCATCGCCCTTTTAGAATGCGCGTCAGCGTTTCTTAGGAGGTCGCTTCGGCTTCTTTGGCGTGCGCTTGTAGGCCTTGCTTATGCGCGCTTTCAAGTCAGAAAAGTCGTTTTGCTTTTTTGGCTTAGGCGAACGCTGTGTCTGCTTTGGCGCTGCGCCGGGCTCGACGTCTGCAAAGTCCTTTGGTGACACCCCATCCGGCATGGCCGCTTCAGGCTCTAGCGGCGGTGGTTTTGGCGCCGACCTTGGCTTGGCTTCAGCGTCTTCAGCATCATCATCGTCCCGCTTGGCTAGCCGCTCGACAATACGCACGCCCCATACCGACAATTCATAAAGCGCGAGCATCGGCAAACCCAGGATAACCTGGGAAATGAAATCAGGCGGCGTCACCACTGCAGCAAAGGCGAAAATGCCCACGATAGCGTATTTGCGCGCCCTTGCCAGACCGCCCGACGAGACAATGCCCACCTTCCCCAACAGCACCAACAACACAGGCAATTGGAAACTGATGCCGAAGGCCAAAATCATCTGAATGACGATAGATAGGTAGCTCGCCATGGTCTGCTGCAGAACCGAGCCAAACCCCTGCCCCACCCCGAGCAAGACCCGCCAGGCCAGCGGCATAACGATATACTAGCCAAGCCCAGCACCCGCGATGAAGAGGACTGGCGTGGCACCTAGAAACGGGAGAAATGCTTTCTTCTCATTGCGATAGAGTCCGGGGGCCACAAAAGCATAAAGCTGTGCAGCGATAAGTGGGAAGGAGATGGAAAACCCGATGGCAAGTGAGAGCTTTAGCTTCGTGATGAAGGGCTCAATCACATTGAGATTGACCAGCTCAAAGTCAGGGACTTGCTCGGCAAGCTCTTCCTCCGATAAGTCCGGATTGTCTTTGGCAAGGTCGGCCATCTCATCGGCCCGCCAACTGGTATAGGTGTTTTCCAGCGGCGCGATGAGGAAATTATAGACAGGCTCCGCGACCAAAAAACCAAACAAACACGCCGCAACCAAACCAATGAGCGCGTAAATCAGCCGGCGCCGCAGCTCAATCAAATGATCAATCAACGGGGCCTGAGTGTCATCAATGTCATCGAACATAGACTGGCCAGGGTGCTCTAGGGCGTCGGCGGCGATTTATCGGCGGGCGGAGGGCTCTCCGGCTCTGTCACAAACTTCTCAACAGCGCGGCCTGGATCGAAATTTTTGGCTGCATTTGCCTTCGCGCGCAGCTCCTCAAGCTCGGCCTCGCGAGCAATTTGATCGAGCGCGCCGCGAAAATCTCCTGCCAGCGCGCGCATCTTGCCATAAATCTGACCAACAGACCGCGCAAGCTTGTGCAAGTCCTTCTGGCCGACGACCACCAAAGCCACCACTCCCATAACAGCCATTTCACTCATGCCGAGGTCAAACATACCCGCGCTATTCTTGCATCAAAATCCGGGAAGCCTGCCGCTTTAGGAGGCTTCTTCTTTTTGCCGATCGATGGTCTCTTCAGTAGTCGTCGATTGCGCAATGGCTTCCGGTTTTTCTCCAGGATCTTCAATAGCCTCTGGATCGTCTTTGAGACCATCTTTGAAGCTACGGATACCCTTAGCTACATCGCCCATTAGATCGGAAATCTTGCCCCGGCCGAACAGTAGCACAATTAGCAAAACGACCAGTAAAATCTGCCCCCATCCAGGTAAACCCATGCTCACGACACCTCCTTATTCTGTTTAGTGTCCGCTTATGACGTCTAAATATAGCGCGGTTATGGCAAAATCAGCTTAACAGAGCAATGCATTCAGTCTGCGGTGTCTTCGCTGCTTGCATCCGCGCCCTCTTCATTTTTCGTGGCAGCCGCAAGCATGTTGGCGAGCGCGTCATCAATTGGGTCTAATAAACCGGCGGCGCGCAGCTCCATCAGACCAGGCAAATCATCAAGGTGCTCTAAGCCGAAGTGGTCAAGGAAATGCTCCGTGGTGGCGTATAAAACTGGACGCCCTGGAACTTGTTTTCGCCCTCGTGGCTTTATCCACTCAGCCTCGAGCAAGACATCCAAAGTGCCGCGAGACAGGCTCACGCCGCGCAGCTCCTCGATTTCCGTGCGGGTTACCGGCTGGTGATAGGCGATGATAGCCAGTGTTTCGACCGCAGCTTTGGACAGCCGTCGTTTGTCTTCCATCTCCTGCTGCAACAGGAAACTCAAATCAGAGCTGGTTTGAAATTGCGATCGTCCACC
>CAKZYD010000151.1 GCA_937884085.1 uncultured Sphingomonadales bacterium
GCTTTTGCAAGAAGAAGGGCACAACCTCCATTTGGCGACCCAGGCGGCATGACGCGAACCCATCTTTTATCTGGGCTGATGCAGGTGTCTTCAGCAAGATTAAACCCAAGCACATCAACAAAATAGCCAATGGCTTCGTCATAGTCTGCGACCAGGAGCGCTATGGAAGAGAGCGCTTGTGTCATAGGCAGCCTCCCGAGCCGATATGTGCCAACTTTATGAACGTGCCGCGCGAGGCTACAGGTTTAGAGGTCCACTGTCTTTAAGCGGTCTCGAAAACACACTTGAAATTCATTAGCCGACCGGTCATTCTATTAATTAAAGACAGATAGATAATATGTTCAAAAAGACCTTGGGGAGGGTGTTTTGGCTGACCCAGCCTTTGAAACGATACTCTATGAGACGCGCGGTGCGCTCAGCATTTTGACGCTGAACCGGCCTGATAAACTCAACAGCTTCAATGTCAAAATGCATGAAGAGGTGCGCACTGCTATGGCGCATGCTGAGGCCAATGCGCGCTGCCTCCTCATAACCGGTGCTGGGCGCGGCTTTTGCGCGGGCCAAGATTTGTCTGACCGAACAGTCTCCGCCGATGGGGATGTCCCAGACTTAGGCTTCTCGGTGGAGACCTATTATAATCCGCTCATCCGCAAGATTACGTCGCTTCCCATGCCTGTGATTTGCGCCGTCAATGGTGTGGCCGCAGGCGCAGGCGCTAACATTGCCCTGGCCTGCGATATCGTTTTGGGAGCGAAATCAGCCAAGTTTATTCAGTCCTTCGCCAATATTGGCCTCATCCCAGATAGCGGCGGGACATGGATCTTGCCACGCCTCATTGGCCAAGCCCGCGCGATGGCACTGGCGCTGACCGCCCAGCCGGTCAAAGCAGAGCAAGCAGAAGCCTGGGGCATGATTTGGCGCGCCGTTGATGACGACGCTTTGATGGACGAAGCGCTCGCAATTGGCGAAAAATTCGCTGCTGGGCCCACCGCGGGTCTTGCCGCTACGAAAAAACATCTGCGCGAAGCATCAACCCGCACGCTTGATGAAGAGCTGGACCTCGAATGCGAGACCATGCGCCGCCTCGGCCAGAGCAACGACTATAAGGAAGGTGTTGACGCTTTCCTCAATAAACGCACGCCCAACTATACCGGTTCCTGACCCATGACCCTACAAACCCTGACCAGCTTTTCTGGCGGCCAATGGCTGCCGCCTGCGGGTGAGCGCCGCGCCCTTCATTCCGCCATCACGGGCGCGCCAATCGCTGAGGTTGTTGGCGAAGCCGATGTCTCTGCCATGGTGGCCTATGCGAAAGATGTTGGTGGCCCTGCCTTGCGGGCCCTGTCCTTCCATGAGCGCGCAAGCATGCTCAAAGCGCTTGCCAAAGCGGTTATGGAAAAGAAGGACGCCCTATACGCGCTGTCCTACCAAACCGGCGCCACAAAGGCCGATAGTTGGATCGACATTGAAGGCGGCGCGGGCACGCTCTTTGCTTATGCCTCCAAAGGCAAACGCGAGCTGCCCAACGCCCATGTGCTGGTCGACGGCGCGCCGGAAATCCTGTCCCGCGAAGGCACCTTTATCGGCCAACATGTTTATACACCCCTCAAGGGTGTGGCCGTCCATATCAATGCCTATAACTTCCCCATTTGGGGCATGCTGGAAAAGCTGGGGCCAACCTTGCTGGCTGGGGTTCCAGCCATCGTCAAGCCTGCCTCCTCCACTGCTTATCTGGCGGAAGCAGCCTTTAAAGTTTTGATAGAGGCTGGCGTTTTGCCCGGCGGCGCGCTCCAATTCATCGCAGGCGGCGTGGGCGACTTATTTGACCATCTCGATGGCCAAGACTCCATCGCCTTCACCGGTTCAGCCTGCACAGCGTCCAAGCTGCAAAGCGATCCCCGGGTGGCGCGCGAAGCGATTAAGTTCACCGCCGAGCGCGATAGTCTAAATGCCTCCATCTTAGGCCCTGACGCAGCCCCTGGTACGCCGGAATTTGACCTCTTCATCAAAGAGGTGGCGAAGGAAATGACCGTCAAGGCCGGCCAAAAATGCACGGCAATCCGCCGCGCGATGGTCCCTGCTAGTCACTTGGATGCAGCCCAGGAGGCCCTGTCCGCCCGGCTTGCAAAAACCACCGTGGGGGACCCACGGGTTGATGGTGTGCGTATGGGCGCGCTGGCCAGCCTGGGCCAGCTGGACGATGTTCGCAGCAAAGTGGCGGCCCTGTCTGCGCAAAACCCGATCGTCTTTGGAGACCTGGATGGCGGCGCCTTTACTGGCGATGATGTATCGGGCGGCGCCTTCATGAGCCCCATCTTGATGCGCTGCGAGCGCCCATGGGAGGCAGACGCGGTCCATGATGTGGAAGCCTTCGGCCCTGTCTCCACCCTCATGCCTTATACGGATGCTGCGGACGCTATCGCGCTTGCCAATCGCGGGAAGGGATCGCTTGCCATTTCCGTCTTTACCCACGACGCAGCGGCGGCCACCGGCTTTGTTATGGGGTCCGCCAGCCATCATGGCCGCATGGTGTTCATCAATCGCGACTGCGCGAAAGAATCAACCGGTCACGGCAGCCCCTTGCCGCAGCTGGTGCATGGCGGCCCTGGCCGCGCTGGCGGCGGCGAAGAAATGGGCGGAATTCGCGGCGTGAAGCATTATATGCAGCGCACCGCTCTCCAAGGCAGCCCTGGCATGCTGTCAAAAGTGGTTGGCCAATATCTGCCCGGCGCACCCAAAGATGAAGGTGAGCGCCATCCTTTCCGCCTTAAATTCGGCGAGCTTGAGCCCGGCTACAGCATCACCACCAAAGATCGGACAATCACGTTGGAGGACATCGAGCATTTCGCAGACTTCACCGGCGATACCTTCTATGCCCATATGGATGAAGACGCCGCCGCCAAAAGCCCCATCTTTGGGGGCCGTGTGGCGCACGGATATCTGATTCTAAGCTTCGCGGCCGGCCTGTTCGTTGATCCTGCGCCAGGCCCCGTCCTCGCCAATTACGGCCTTGATGGGCTGCGCTTCGTCAAACCCCTCAAGCCAGGCGAGACTATGAAGGCGACGCTTACGGTCAAATCCAAATCGCAGCGCACCCCGGAAATGGGCGAAGTCAAATGGTGTGTGGATGTGACAAGCCCGGAAGGCGAGCTCTACGCATCCTATGACCTCCTCACCATGAACGAGGTCTGAGGATGGCCGACGTTTTTTGCGTGCAGCGAGCCACCAAAATCTTCCTCCCCCATTCTGGGGGAGGACCGAGGAGGGGGTCTTTGTCCAATCTTAATGGCAGCTGCGCCAACCCCCTCCCTAGCCCTCCCCCCCTTCTTGATAAAAATGGACGGGGGAGGGAATATCTAGTCCGCTACACCGCATCCCCGGACTTGATCCGGGGTCTCGTTCAACCGGCCGCGCTCTTGGCGGCACCAGGTCCTGGATCAAGTCCAGGACAGCGGGAGGGGGTCTGACATGGGATATGAAGCCATTGAAACCGCCAGCCGTGATGAGATCAGCGCACTGCAGCTTGAGCGCCTTAAATGGTCGCTGGCGCATATCTATGCCAATAACGCCGCCTACCGGGCCAAGTGCGAGGCTGCCCATGTGCATCCCGATGACTGCAGCACTTTAAGCGCCCTGGCCAAATTCCCGTTTACGCAGCAGGCAGACCTGCGCGCGGCCTATCCCTTCGGGTTTTTCTCCGTCCCAGAAGATCAGCTTGCCCGCATCCATGCCTCCAGCGGCACCACCGGCCAGCCGACGGTGGTCGGCTACACCAAGGACGATATCAAAACCTGGTCCACCGTCGTCGCCCGGTCCATTTACGCTGCTGGCGGGCGGCCCGGCATGAAAGTGCACGTGGCGTATGGCTATGGGCTCTTCACTGGGGGTCTTGGCGCGCATTATGGCGCTGAAGCGCTTGGCTGCGCTGTCATCCCCATGTCTGGCGGGCAAACGGCAAAGCAGGTCCAGCTTATCGGGGATTTTAAGCCGGATATCATCATGGTGACGCCCAGCTATATGCTCGCTCTGCTTGATGGTTTCCAGGCGGCAGGCATTGACCCGCAGGCGTGTTCGCTCTCCACTGGCATTTTCGGCGCAGAGCCTTGGACGGAAGCTATGCGCAGGGAGATAGAGCGTGCCTTTCAAATGAATGCAGTCGATATCTACGGTCTGTCCGAAGTCATGGGGCCTGGTGTCGCGCAAGAGTGTGTTGAAGCCAAAGACGGCCTTACTATCTGGGAAGACCATTTCTATCCCGAGGTTATCGATCCTGAGACGGGCGAGGCGCTGCCGGACGGCGAAGAAGGCGAGCTTGTCTTCACTTCCCTCACCAAGCAAGCCATGCCCATCATCCGCTACCGCACGCGGGATTTAACGCGGCTCTTGCCAGGTACATCGCGCTCCATGCGGCGCATCGAAAAAATCACCGGGCGCAGCGATGACATGCTCATCATCCGCGGCGTCAATGTCTTCCCCAGCCAAATTGAAGAACAAATCCTCGCCTGTAAATCGCTTGCGCCGCACTATGAAATCGAGATTTCACGGACGGGCCGCATGGATGACGTGAAAATCTGCGTCGAATGCCGCCCTGATGCCGATGGCAGCGACGATGCCAAATGGCTCGCTTATCAAATCAAAACCGTCGTGGGCATTTCTAGCCGAATTGATGTCAAACCCGCCGGCGGCATAGCCCGCAGTGTCGGTAAAGCGGTGCGCGTGAAAGACTTGCGCAAACCGGTTTGAGCGTCCCCAAACCAAAGATCTGTTGTCGCTAAAGTCGAGTTGCTTATCATAGACGAACTCGGCTTCGTGCCGCTGAGCAAGACCGGCACTGAACTCCTGTTCGAATTGATCCCACAACGCTACGATCGTGGCTCAACCTTGATCACATCAAACCTCCCCTTTGAGGAATGGATGCAAACCTTCGGCACCGGGCGGCTAACCGGCGCTCTCCTGGACCGGCTGACCCATCACATCAACATCCTTGAAATGAACGGTGAAAGCTACCGCCTGAATCAAAGCCGAGCCCGGCTCCAAAACGCTAAAACCTCATCTTAAACACTATTGGCCTTGCGTCCAATGCGCACACAAAATTGGCGGACTTTTGCTCCGCCGTTGACAAACCGGAGGTGAGGTCTCAGCCTTCAGAATCTTTGATAATGACCTATCAGCGTCGATGGTGTTCCTGGCGAATTGGGGGCTATGATAGCGATAATATCCCGAGCATGATGGAAGAGCGCGGCGGAACGGCCGTGATCCCTGCAAAGACCAACCGCAAAGAGCCGATGCCTCCCGACACCGTCACCTACAAATTGGGAAACCGGATCGAACGATGCCTTGCCGAGCTCAAATGTTCGGGCCGCCATCTAAACCACAAGACGATCAAACCAATCCAGCATGTCGCGGGGGTTGTCGGCGAACCAGTTGTAGCCGTCGAATCGGTGGGTTGGGGTCTCTAGCCAGAACATCTCTTTTTCTGCAGGAATACCGTCAAACATCGCTTTGACTTTGCCTAAGTTGGTGAAGGGGTCTTTGCGGGCTTGGACCATGCGGGTGGGCACGCTGACATGCGGTGTCGCGCGCTCCATTGGGGCGAAGAAATCATAGCCGCCCGATTGCTCTTCATAATGCTTTTGCGCGGCGGTGAGGACGGCTTGGGGCAGGCCCATGGCGCTGAGATAGTCGCCATTGCTAAGGGGTTGGAGCGCGACCAGGGCTTTGACGCCGCAATGGGTAAGGGCGGCGGCGTCTTCTTCAAAGGCAAAGAAGGTTGTGTTGGCGCCGTAGCAGTAGCTCAAAAGGCCAATGGGTTTGCCTTGGGTGCTCTCTTCCGTGGCGATGAACTTAGCCGCGGCCAATACGTCAAAGCGCTCTTCGATCCCGCCGGTGCCGACGCCGAGCGCCGTCCTGTCGCTGGTGCCGTGGTTGCGCAGGTCATACATCAAAACACCGTACCCGGCCTCAACCAGCCGCATCGCCACCCGGCAGAACTCAATCTCCTTATTATAGGGTTTCGACAGGCGCGGCTGGCATTTAACTTGATAGCCATAGCGATTGGCGCGGTAGCCGAAGTGGGTCATGATCACCATCTTGGGTGCATCTTCGTTGATGAGCCAGCCGCGCAGCGTCAAGCCATCGCGCGTTTCAAAGGCGACATCGCGGTAGGCTAATCCATAGGCCTCAGGCGTTTGGGGAAAGGGCTGGGGCAGCGGCTTGAGCATCATATTGGCTAAAAAGCGGCCGGCGGGCCCTGCGAGGAGCTGGAGCATTTACATCTTTACACTTTTTGTCAATCTGTTGATAAGTTGACATATCATGTCTAAATGTCAATGACCAATTCCATGGACCAACGCGAAATCGACATCCTGGACGCAGCCCTCCAGGTTTTCCTGCGCTATGGGGTGAAGCCAACAGCATGGGGCAATATTGCGCCGGGGCAGGGATTTCCCGGCAGACCCTCTATAAGTATTTCTCTGATAAGGACGCCGTTCTGCGCGGCGCTATCGGGCTCTTCACCCAGCGGGCCATGCAGGCCATCGGCGCCGACTTGCCCGCGGCGGAAGGCGTTGCGGCCAAGCTCGCCGTGGTCTTTGAACACATGGCGCTGGCGCCCTATGACATCTTAAGCAGCTCGCCCCATGGCGCGGATGTCATTGTTGGCATGAACGCTGCCAGCCGGGCGGAAATTGAAGACAATGATGCCGCCTTCCAAGAGATCCTCGAAGGCGTCTTCGCCCCATATGCGCCCCAGCTGACGCCGCACGGCTTAACGGTCGCCGCGCTGTCGGAAAATGTGCGGCTTGCCGTATCTGCCGCAAAGCATGAAGCGGCCGACCGGGCTCATCTAGATGCGCTCCTTAAAGCGCAAAGTGCGATCGTCCTCGCCCTTGTGGGCAAGGAGGCGGGCGCGTCTTAAGCCGGGGCGAGCGCAAGCACCCGCAGCGGGCTGCCAGACCCATCTTCAATTTTTAAGGGCGGTGATATAATCAGCGCGCCTTTGGCAGGCAGCAGGTCCAGGTTGGTCATGCACTGCAGACCATATTTGCCCGCGCCGTGCAGCAAGGTGTGGCACGGGTAGGCGGGCTCAAAGGCGAAGGCTTGGCCGGCATCCGTGCCGATGCACTCGGTGCCAAAGCCAATCACGTCGCGCTCTTCGATCATGAAGCGCACGCACTCGGCGTCTGGGCCAGGCGAGTGTCCGCCATCTTCTTGCATATTGGTATAGTTGTTGGGGTCAGCGATTTTGCGCCAGTCAGAGCGCATGAAGACCCAGTTGCCCGCCGGAATTTTGCCGTGCGTCTCTTCCCATGTGAGGAGGAAGTCTTTGGTCAAGATAAAGCCTGGATTGGCTTTGATTTCCGCCGTGCAATCAATCACGCAGGCGGGCGCGATAAAGCTGTCTGGGCTTAAGAGGTCAACCGAGCCATTGGGGATGTCCTTGCCAGTCACCCAATGGACGGGCGCATCAAAGTGCGTGCCGGTATGTTCATTGAGGGTGAACTCATTCCAATACCAGCCAGGGCCGTCATCATCATAGCGGCTGATGGTCTTCTTCGAGAAAGGCACGCACTGCGCAAACTCCGGCGGCAATTGCAGAACCGGAAAGCTCTCACTCAAGGTCTCCGTTAAATCCACCACCTTCACGGACCCGCCGCCAATGGCCTCCATAAGCGCTGATAAAACCTGTGCCGACATCGCTGCCCTTCCCTCTCTCATCGTTCCTTGGTGCGGAGTTTAGGAAGGGCGGGAAACAATTTCAAACTTAAAGTATTTGTGGGTGTAGTGCGCTGTCGGATGGGGAGATTTGACACATGGCTGCCGTGCTCGGCATGAGCAAAGACGGTGACTAACGGCTAGTGAGCAGTCTAGCTGCTTCGAAGCGACACGAAGACTAAGCGAGAATTCTATATGCTAAAGCAGACGGATAGAAGTGCGTCGCATACTAATCATAAATGTCCGATTTTCTTTCATCGATCATTTTACGCGCAACTTCAAAGCTGCCGTCTGGGTCGATTACGAACCTGTGCGCAAAGAGGGCCTGAAGTGAATTATAGCACTGGACTTGCTCCGGGCCGACAGCGATCGGTAACCCAGCTCTTATCGTTTTTATCATCGCCGCCGCGGGATCGAGAGCACGTGAAGCGTCGACAGCCTGCTTCATCTGTGCCGCAGAAATCTCGCCGGAAATCAACTTCGAGAGTGCATAATCCACAACCTCCTTGCCGCTCTCATCCGCTGCTTTCATCATCTGCCCGAGCACAGCTTTGTCGTAGGCGCATAAAAGCAAATCGGATGCGAGCGGCAGATAGATTTGGATGAAAGCTGCCCCAATACCGAGATGCCCTGTGAGCATTGTCTTTGGTTCATCGTTGTGCAGCACCACAGGATGATCACCGATGTAGAATGACCTACCATCCGGCGGCGTCATCAGGAAGAACTCCTTCTCGGCCATGATCTTCGAGTATTTCTCGAGGCTTTGGACTTGATGATGGATATGCTCTTTCTTGAGGCCTTCCTCATCGAGATTCATCAAACCATCGACCTTCGCCGGGTCAAAGCGCATCCTTTCCACATGCCGACGGAACTGATCATCTATCCGCTCCGGCATCAAACGCATGCCTTTGGTTCTTACGAACTGGAAGGCCAACATGAATGCGAGGTTCGCAGATTCCTCTGGCGTTCGCTCTAGGGCCTTTTCCTCCCTAATCCGTTTGATGATAGGTGCAAGATGCGATTCAATGCGGCCTGTCCA
>CAKZYD010000152.1 GCA_937884085.1 uncultured Sphingomonadales bacterium
GTTGGATGGGGTTTGCGCATCTTGTCCGACAGTTTCGCGATTGCATAGACCGAAGACCCCCTCCCTAGCCCTCCCCCAGGTCGGGGGATGGGATTGCTTTTGCATCGTCGGGTGGCGAGTATCTCTGCGTAAACCAAACCAGGGGAGACTTTGCCATGACATCCGATATGAACCGGCGGCGTTTGTTTGAAGCCGCCTTAGCGTTAAGCGCTGCTGGCCTGGCTGCACCGGCAGCATTGGCCGATGGCCATAAGGGCGGGCCTTTGGTGGCGCCGGACGGCGATTATGAGAAGGTGCCGCTCGCCAAGCCAGTTGTTCGCCTTGGGGTCATGCAAACGCGGGTGCGCGGTATTGATGCCAGTTCCTCGCGCTCCGCTGCCAAGGGCCGCAAAGAAAACCTGGAGCACATGCTCGGCACCATTGATGCGGCTAGCGGCTGGGGCGGGCGCAAGGACATCTTGTTCTTCCACGAATTCCCCATCACGGGCTACCGCGCTACCTGGAAGCGGGCGGATGTGCTGCGTGCAGGCATTGAGATTCCAGGCGAAGAAACCGAAGCCATTGGCAAGAAGGCTAAAGAATATGGCTGCTATATCGTCTTTGGCTCCTATGCCACGGACCCCGATTGGAAGGACCATGTGCTGTCCATCACCACGGTGATTGGCCCCGATGGCAGCGTGGTCGACAAGCACTGGAAGCCACGCAACATCAAAGGCGTCTTCGGGCCGGGCTTTGAACTGTTTACGACGACGATTTATGATGTGCTCGACGCTTATATCGAGATGTATGGACTCGACCATGTGCTCCCAGTGACCCGCACACCAGTAGGCAACATCATCACCTCCTCAGCGCAGCGTGAGCCTGAGCTATTCCGCGCCTATGCCATGAAAGGCGGCGAGATTTTCCTGCGCACAGCCACCGGCGGCTTCACGCCAGCGGATATTCAAGCCACCTCGCTCTACAACGGGGTCTACACGGCGATTGCCAATAATGCTGTCTCCCCTGGAAATCCAGGCTTCTTAGCCGACAATGGCGGGGCGGGTGGCAGCGCTGTCTATGGCCCGGACGGCGAGATGATAGACCACGCCAACTCAGAAAATGAGACTATCATCACCGTGACCTTGCCCATGCAGGCTTACCGCCAGCGTCACCGGCTGCCATACGTCCATATGGACCTCTATCGGCCCGTCTTCGACGCGTACCGGAACCGCTTCCCGCCGAACCTGTTCTCGGATTATTTGCCGAGCGATACCAGCGACGCCTATTCCTATTTGAAAGACAAAGGCGTCTGGGGCCGCTAGAGACTTTGATGGTCGCACTTTCGAACCAGTGGCCTCCAGTTATTCTGAAACTGCTCTAGGGGGATAACAAAGATGCTAAAAAGGCCATCTTCTCTCGGGCAACGCTGAGCTTGGCATCTATGCCCCGCAGGACATGGCCTTGACCGGCAACTTCAATGGTCCGAACCGGTTTACCAAGACCGGAGAGCCGAGCATCCATACGGCGTGCCTGTCCGACAAGAACCCGCGCGTCATTCACGCCATGAATGAGCAGAACCGGGCCTTCAATGCGGTCAGCGAGCGTGTAGGGCGAGAGCGCATCCAGCACCTTCATCACATCTGGCTGACGCTCATCGCCATATTCTGCTCTGCGCAGGGACCGCCGGGTAAGCGGGGTTTCCCCCAAAAAAGTCGGCAAATGCGTGATGCCGACTTCGCTGATAGCCCCTTTGATGTACTCTGGGAACTGCGCCAAGCTCAATAGCGCGAGATACCCGCCATAAGACCCTCCCACGGCAGCGACCCTCTCCGCATCATAGGCAGGATTGGCGCGTATCCAGTCGAGTATAAGCTGGATATCTGGCAGAACTTTTACGCGGTTTTCGCCATCATCCGCCGCAGAATAAAACAGCCCATAACCGGTGCTGCCAACCACATTGGGCATTACGATTGCGGCGCCGAGCTCGTCCGATAAGGCAAAGAGAGTGAGATGGCTCGAGGCCACCCATTGGCTTTCCGGGCCGCCATGAAAGGCGAGGACAACCGGTATTGGCCCTGGCGCCGGACTTGTCGGCTTAATGACAAGAAGCGGCAGTCGATGGAGACCACCAACGTCTTCGGCACGCTCTAGGGAAAGATGCTCAAGCGTTGCCGCAGCGCAGGCTTTGCCGGGCGTCGATGAAAGCGCATAGCCCGTTTTACGGTGCAGAACCTCAGCGCGCACCGGGTAGCCAGGCTTTTGCAGCGTAAACCCAATGGCCTCAGCTGCAGCCGTGATATCAAGCTGCCGGGCAAAGCCAGGCAACGCGATACGATGGGTTGGCGCCTCGCCTTCGACGTCAAACACATGCAGGATTGAGCGCGCTTCGCTATTTTCAAGGAAAGCGAGCGTGTTGCCATCACTCGATAGTGCCACCTCATACAAAGGGCCCTCGCTGATGTGGCGAATCTTAACCTCGGCGCTTGAAAGGCTTGCCTCAATGACACGTCCACCGCCATTCCTCAGCGCAGCAAGGGCATAGACCGTGTTACCATCAGGACTGAGGTCTGCATTACGAATTGCGACCGGTCGCTCGCCAAAATAGAGCGGGATGTTGATGCCAGCATTTTGGTCAAAAACATGGAGCACACGGTCATAGAGGCCGAAGATTTGCTGCACCAACAAGCGCTGCCCATCAGCGCTCGCCGAGACACTCTGCCAAGCGCCGCCTTCTTGAAATAGGACGCTCGGCAAAGCCTGTCGTCCATCATGCGCGAGAAGGCCCCACAAATCGCCCTGCCCCAATGTCCCTGAGAACACCGTCTGCCGCCGAAGCGATAACGGTGCAGCAGCACGCGCCAGCGGCGGAGATAGCTGCTGGGTCTCACCGTCGGCTAGATTGCGAAGCAGCAGTCTAAATTGCTCATCGCCGGCACTATCCTGCAGCACCAAGAGTTGACCCTGCCGGCCCGCAAGACGAAACAGAGGGACTTCAGTCGCTGGCGGCACGTCATAGCTATCATCGCCGGTGCGCACAAATCGGCGGCTGCCGCTCTCATGGAGGCTCACGGGGGCGCCATTTTCTTCAAAACCAAGGAATGCGTGTTTTGGCTGCTCAAGGCAGCGCGCCAGAAGGTCGGTAGCGGCGCTCTGCGCACTGGGCATCCTATGGTGTGTGAGCAGAAGGACGCAAAGGCAGCGCAAGGCAATCATAGGGCAGATATACGCTCCTGATGGAAAGGGTGCGGTCAGCTGTAGCGACCGGAGAGCGCAAACGAAACCCACATCTGCGTGATGAAACAATCAGGCCTTATCCGCGCTGAAGAAAGCACGGCGTTGATTCCGGGAGGCAGAGCCTTTAGGGGGCTGTGCAAGAAACGGAGTTCATCATGGCCAAAAGCTATACAGCCCCACCCCTATCCGAAGGCGTGCTGCCGCTTATCGGCAATACGCCGTTGATTAAGCTCAAACGGGCCTCTGAAGAAACCGGCTGCACTATTCTTGGCAAGGCCGAGTTTATGAACCCCGGCGGCTCCGTCAAAGACCGCGCGGCGCTTTATATCATTGAAGATGCAGAACAGCGCGGCGAGCTTCACGCGGGCGGCACTGTTGTGGAAGGAACGGCCGGCAATACGGGCATTGGGCTTGCCGTCGTCGGCAATGCCAAAGGGTATAAGGCCCGCATCGTGATGCCCGAAACCCAGAGCCAGGAGAAGATTGATACCATTCGCGCGCTCGGCGCTGAGCTCATTCTTGTGCCAGCGGCGCCTTTCTCCAATCCCGGCCATTTCGTCCATACCTCGCGACGGCTTGCCGAGGAAGACGACAGCGCAGTCTGGGCCAATCAGTTTGACAATGTAGCCAATCGCATGGCGCATATCCGCACGACCGCGCCGGAGATTTGGCACCAGCTGGACGGCAAGGTCGATGGCTTTACGTGCGCTGCCGGCACAGGCGGGACGATTGCTGGCGTTGGCATGGGCCTGAAAGAGTTTAGCGAAGACGTCACCATCGCGCTGACAGACCCTATGGGCGCCAACCTCTACAGCTACTACGCCCATGGCGAGCTTAAAAGCGAAGGCACATCCATTGCTGAAGGGATCGGGCAATCGCGCATCACTGCCAATTTGGAAGACGCGCCGATCGACACCCAGTTCCAAGTCTCCGATGAAGAGGCGCTGCCGCTGGTCTTTCAAATGATGCAGGAAGAAGGCCTGTGCCTCGGCCTGTCCTCAGGCATCAATGTGGCTGGCGCCATGAAGCTGGCGAAAGACCTTGGGCCTGGCAAAACCATTGTGACCATCCTATGCGACAGCGGCATGCGCTACCTATCGCGCGTCTATAATCCCGCCTTCTTGCGCGAGAAAGGCTTGCCCACGCCCCCCTGGATGGACTAGTCAGCTAGCTTTAATGGGACATGATATCGACACCCGGCCCGCCCATGAGATTGGCGCGGACCATCCGCATGCGGATATCCTCAAGAAGGCCTCCACGCTTTCTGAAGCCCTGCCCTATTTGAAGGCCTATAACGGGCGCACATTCGTCATCAAATATGGCGGCCATGCCATGGGCACGCCTGAGCTTGCTGCCTCCTTCGCCGAAGATATTGTGCTTTTAAAACAAGTGGGTATCCAGCCCATCATCGTGCATGGCGGCGGCCCGCAGATTGCCAATATGCTCTCAAGGCTCGATATCAAAAGCGACTTCGTGGATGGGCTGCGCGTAACCGATGAAGCGACCATGGCTGTGGCAGAAATGGTGCTGTCCGGCGCCATCAACAAACAAGTGGTCAGCGCCATCAATGCCGCTGGTGGTCAGGCCGTTGGCATTTCCGGGAAAGATGCGTCGCTAGTCACCGCGCGGCGTGTCCGGCGGACGCATAAAGACCCAGATAGCCAAATTGAGCGCGTTGTCGATTTGGGCCAAGTGGGCGAGCCCGCCGCTGTTAATCCCACACTCATTGACGTGCTGCGCAAGTCCGACCTCATCCCCGTCATCGCGCCCGTCGCGCCCGGAGCCGATGGCACGACCTACAATATTAACGCCGATACAATGGCAGGCGCCATTGCAGCTGCGAGCCATGCGGCGCGCCTCTTTCTCCTCACAGACGTGCCCGGCGTGCTGGATGAAGACGGCAAACTGCTCACTGACCTGACGCCCAATAGCGTCGCCGAACTCGTGGGAAATGGGGTCATCCGTGGCGGCATGGTGCCAAAGGCGCAAACCTGCGTCACCGCTGTGGAACAAGGCGTTGAAGCGGCCGTGATTTTGGATGGGCGTGTGCCGCACGCCATGCTGCTGGAAATCTTTACCCAGCGCGGCGCCGGGACGCTCGTGGGGCGGCCAGAACGCCGCTGACGCTCAAATGATGCGTTGCTAAGCAGCCTCGCTAAGCTGCGAAGCGAGCAACCACTCCATATCGCCTTCCTCCATGGGAAAATCGACACCATCTTTTGCAGGCAGGATGTCACTGGCGTTAATCAGCGCTATCGAACGCTGCAGAGCAAGGCCCGTGCGCATGGTCAATCCTGCTTTCCAAGCAAGGGCCGTGACCACTTTGGCGTCGCGGTCTTTGAAGATGCGGCGAATATCAGCGTACGGCGCTTCCAGCGCCAGGCTGAAGCAATGCAGCAAAACCCCGCGCTTGTTGTCCTTAATCAGGGCCCGCACGAGCGCATCATCGAATTTGGATGCAGCGAGCAGCGCATCAGCTTCTTCGCGCCAGCCTTCATCAACGGCGTCATCAATTTTATCTGCGGAAATCGCCTCACGCGCCGCGGTGAGCACTTCTTCCGCTGCTGCTTCATCGAGCCCGTTCTTTTCAACCATCATCGACACCAGCGTCGACGCGACAAAACCGGCAATCCGTTTCATGGCTCTGAGCGACATATTCTCGCGCTGGGCAAGCGGCTCATGCAGCGGCGGAGCGGAGGGCGCAGCATCGATGATGGCATCAAGCGTATCTTCGCGGATTTGTGCCCCTTTGTTTGTGAGCAGCGAGCCGATCGCGTCGGTGTTTAATGTTGCCACCAGGTCATGGGAGATAGCCGCCGCCACATCGGCGCGTTTTGCGATGGCATTGAGCGCGCCGCCCCCAGCGCCAGCAGCGATGATTTCCCGCAGGTCCTCATCAGACAGCATTGGCGAATATTGTAAGATCGGCGCGGAGACTGCCGCTTCTACGTCCTCGGCAAGCGCACGCACCATGCCATGGGGGACATGCTTGGCAGCTTTTACCGCGTCAGCAACAATACCGCGTATCCGGGGCAGCTCATCTGCAGCAAGCTTTTCTAGGATGGCAAGGCTCTTAAGCCCTATTTCATCGCGGGCAGCTTCAGGCACGTCCGGCAAAAGCCGGCCGATTTTGAGGGCTAAAGCAGCGCGAACATCCTCAATCTCGTCATCGGAGAGAAACTCATCCGCTTGGATTGGTGTTGCGCTGTTAGCGGCCACGCTGGCGCGCACGGGCGCATCCCCATTTTGGGCCAAATAATAGAGCATTTCTGGATGGGTCGTCTGGGCCTTGGCAAGCGCGCCCCATTCCTTAGACTTGCCACGCTCTAGAACAGCCCGTGCTGAGGCATAGGTCTCTTGGCTCATGTCCTTGTCTCCGCAGGTCCGTCCTCATGGAAAATATGATGTGCTTTGCCAGCACCTTTGACCCAGTAGAGCGCTGCGTCCGCCCGGGCGAGCAGCTGCTCCACATCATCATGGCCAGGCCTCAGGGCCGTAATGCCGATGGAGAGCGTGAGCCCAAAGCCTGGCAAATCAAGGCCATCACAAAGAGCTGGCATCCCCTCTTGCAGGTCCGTGCAAACCCGTTCCACATGCTCCCGCGTCGTGCCATCAAGCCACAGGACAAACTCATCACCGCCCAAACGCGCGCAGAGGTCAAAGCTTCGGGTCCGGGCTTCAAGCATTTTGCCAAGCGCAGCCAGCGCAGCATCCCCGGTGGGATGTCCATGACGGTCATTCAGTTGTTTAAAAAGGTCGAGATCGATAAGCGCCAGGAACCCGCCGCTATCAGCAGAGCGCAGCTGGCGGCAAATCTTGCGCAAGTGAGTCTCAAACCCGCGGCGGTTCAAGAGGCCCGTTAGGACATCACTTTCGGCGACGTCCTTTAATTTTAAGGATGCGTCTTCAATGTCCTGATCGTCGTTGCGGTCTACTGTAACATCCAGCGCAATCCCACGGCTGCCGACCCAGCGATCGTCTTTATCAAACACCGGCTTGGCGCTGATTGATAAGCAGGCCGGCGTGCCTTCAGCATTCGTGGTCCACAGGTCGATGCTCTCAACCCGCGTTGAAGACAGGAAAATCTCAGCGGCAACGTCTTCCGGAATTCCGAGCGCCTGCGCGGGCGTTTCATCAATCAGCTGCGCATCGGCGATGCCGCTCAGGCTGAAGCCATGCACAAAACTAAAGCGTCCATCGGCGCCAATTTCCCAAATGAGCCCGGGAACTGTATCTGCAATATCCTTATAAAGCGCCCGGCTCTGCGACAGGGCCTGGATCAGGTGGCTGGATAGATTGGGGCGCGATAAAACGAGCAGAATAAGATCGTCACCGAGAGCAGGCGGCAACGTGATTTTGCGAACGGTGTAGGCTACGTCGGCGTCCTTCACAGGAATATGAAGGCTCAGTGCATCGGCAGAAGCACTGCGCAGCCATTCGCGATAGGGCGAATGTGGGTCAGCGGCGTGCCGCAGAAGGCTCAGCGCAAGCTTCTTGCCTTCAGCATTGGCAGTGAGGCACTCCCCGCCTGAGCGCACAATCAAGCGCGCTTCTTCGCTGTCTGGGACGAGGCAGGCCAAGGCAACATCAATCCGCTCCGACGCCTCAAGGAGAGCGTCCGGCATGGCATTCGATGGCGCGTCGTCTGCAGACACTGGCATAGCTTTACTCAATGCGCGATCAATGGTGGTCAAGACGCCGCCAAAATGGCGCTGAGGAGGTTAAAGTGTCTTTAATGCCCGCTTGCCAGACGGGAGAGGCGGCCTTACACACACCGCCGAGCCACCCAATCCCCCACAACAGCTTAAAGAAAGCGCAAAGAGACCCCCCGTGACTGGCCAAGCCTGGATCATTGATCTCGACAACACGCTGTATGAAGCGGGCAGCAATTTGTTTGACCAAATTGACGTGCGCATGGGGCGGTATATTGCGCAGCTTTTTGATGTGGACCGGGTCGAGGCACGGCGGCTTCAAAAGGACTATTTAGCGCGCTATGGAACGACTTTGAGCGGCCTAATTGCCTGTCATGACGTCGACCCCTATCCGTTTCTCGATTATGTGCATGACATCGACGTGAGCAGTATCGAGCGCGACCCTTCCCTCAGCGAAGCGCTAGAGGGGCTGGGGGGTCAGCGCTTTATCTATACAAATGGATCCCAGGGACATGCAGCACGCATCTTAGCCCACTTGGAAATAGACCATCTTTTTAATGGCATTTTTGACATTGCCGCCGCCGCGTTTGAAGCCAAGCCAGCGCAAAGCGCCATGCAACGCTGTGTTGACACCTTTGACATCAATCCACACATGGCCACGATGATTGATGATATGGCCAGCAACTTAAAACCGGCGGCAGCTTTGGGCATGCAAACTGTTTGGATTGATACAGGGTCCCCGTGGTCGTCGGCAGGCCATGGCCCACATGTGAAAGAACGCGCCACGTGCCTGAAAAGCTGGCTGGCTGGCGACACACCAAAAAACGAACAACAGGGGTATTAGGATGACGGACTTTTCTGCCATGCGCAGCGAAA
>CAKZYD010000153.1 GCA_937884085.1 uncultured Sphingomonadales bacterium
GCGCCATCAACGGCGCAATAAAACGCGCCAGAAACTGGTCAATGCCGCCAAAACCATCATGGCAAATGGACCGGCCGAGGCCGTAACGGTGGATCAAATTACGCGGGAAGCTGATGTCGGGCGAGGCAGCTTCTATAACCATTTTTCGTCGATGGACGATCTATTTGTGAGCACATTAGAAGATCACATCCGCGGCATTGGCCAGTCATTCGGCTCTGGCCTTGGGCAATTCGACGATATCGCCGACTTCGCCGCCTGGAGCATTCAATTCTTCGCCAAATGCGCCGTTGAGGATCCTGACCTTGGATGGTTCATTGCCAATAATGTAAAAAGCCAATCCCTTCTGAAGACTCATATCGACCCACGTGCGCGCGATGCCATTGAACTGGGCGTCATAAACGGTCGCTTTCAGCTTGAAGACCCAGAGCTTTGGCTCTCCATCGGCTCTTGCAGCACGACCGCGTTCATTCGCGGCTGCCTAGAAGGCCGCTTTGACATCTCACAAAGCGTAGACCTCGCCGCCAGCATTCTTCAAGCAGCGGGGTTAGCCAGATCAGAGGCCATCGAGATCTCTCAACGCTGCGATCCCAACACCGCAAAAAAAGCTAGCAAAAACAAAACGAAACTAGGGGAGTGATACAATGCACGACGTTCTTTCCACCGAAGTACCAGTCTTCACGGGAGACTTGTTCTCAGACGCTTCTCTAAAAGATCCGTTTCCGCACTACCGAACGCTTCGCGACCTTGGTCCAGTCGTCTATCTGGAAAAAATCGAAATGTTCGGGATCGGCCGATATGATGATGTCAAAAAAGCTTTGCGATCCTCGGATCGGCTCGTCTCGACCGAAGGAATTGGGATGAACCCGGTTATCAATAATCGTGAAGGACGCCCGCCAAACATCATTACAACCGATGGTCCTGAGCATGCAAAGATGAAGCGTCCTCTGTTTAAATCAATCGGCCCTAAACCGATTGAAGCCTATCGCGACCAACTCAAAGATCTCATCAGCGCGCACATCGAGACACTTATTGGTGCGGGCTGGTTTGAAGGCGTGACTTCGCTCGCGCAGTTCTTACCGGTGTCTGTCATCTCCCATCTGGTTGGGCTTCCCGAGGACGTCAGAAAGAATATGCTGCGCTGGGCTGCTTCCAACTTTAATCTGCTCGGGCCGAATATGAGCAATCTTGAGGTGGATATCGCCGCGCTGCAGGAGGTCAATGAATTTTTGGCCAATGTTCCTGCTGACGACATGAAAGAGGGAAGTTGGGCAGATGATTTGTTCCAGGCGGCCAAACGAGGGGAATTGAGCATCTTTGAAGCCCGCGGGGCACTGGCAACCTATGTTCTGCCATCGTTGGATACGACCATTTTCGCCAAAGCGAATTTGATCTATAACCTCGGCGCCAATCCAGATCAGTGGAAGAAGCTGAAAGCCGATCCAAGCTTAATCTCAAGCGCCGTGTATGAAGGCGTTCGCCACAGCGCCACTGTCCGCGGCTTTTCTCGATATGCCAAAAGCGATTATCAAGAAGGCGACATCTTTGTCCCGCAAGGAGAAAGAGTGGTTATTTTCTACAGCGCGGCCAATCGAGACGAGCGCCATTACGAAGACCCAGATGCATTTTTGGTCGACAGGAACCCCCGCGACAACCTTGGCTGGGGGTATGGCGATCACCTGTGTGCTGGCATGTATCTCGCACGTTTGGAAATGGAGGTCATGCTTGAGGCGCTCATTGAACAGGTTGAAACCATCGAGGTCGAGTCTCCCGTTTATGGAACAAATCAAGGGCTCTATGGGCTAGATACGCTAAACGTCCAGCTGAACTAGTTCGGCTTTGCTTCCATTCGCCAGGGCAGACCACGTTCGTCCTTTTGTAAACGTCGGTCGGGGCCGCTCATGAGGACAGTTTTTTCGACTCTTTTGCCCTCGCGAAACAAATCTCTGTCCTACACGCCTCTGGCTGCGCAATAATCATGCTGTGAGAATAGCAATGGACTTGAGTTGCGCCTTTACAAATCTAGGTGTGACTTTTGTCACTTTTCAAGCCTAGACCTGTCCCATTAACCCTGTGCAAACACACAGATTTAATATGGCGTGCTTATTGCGGTGGCGCATCTCATCGACTATGGCATCGGCCAAGGTTTTGAAGCGCCGCACCACACAGATTATGAAGGGGGTTGTTTGATCATGCGCGTAACCAAAAAAGTAAAAGACATTTTCGCTGGATATGAGAGCGACTACCCGTGCACGAATGCCATTATTGCGCGTATTTTATCGACTGGTATACTCGGCGGCACGGGCAAGATGGTCATCCTGCCGGTCGACCAAGGCTTTGAGCACGGCCCTGCCCGCTCTTTTGCCCCCAATCCAGCGGCCTATGACCCGAGTTATCATCCAAAGCTGGCGATTGATGCCGGGCTGAACGCCTATGCAACGCCGCTGGGTATGATGGAAGCGATTGCTGACAGCTTTGCCGGTCAAATCCCGCTGATCTTGAAGGTAAACTCGGCCAATTCCTGGGCGGATGAGAAGAACCAGGCCATTACCGGCTCCGTCGATGACGCGCTTCGCCTTGGCTGCGCGGCCATTGGCTTTACGATTTATCCCGGCTCCGAATACTGCTTCGACATGATGGAAGAAATTCGCGAGATGTCGGAAGAAGCCAAGTCAGTTGGCATTGCCACGGTCATCTGGTCCTACCCACGCGGCGGCGCGATTTCCAAAGCTGGCGAAACCGCTATGGACGTTAGCGCCTATGCAGCGCATATGGCCGCTCTTCTCGGCGCGCATATTATCAAAGTGAAGCTCTCCACCGACCATTTGGAACAGCCTGATGCAAAGAAGGTCTATGAGGCCGAGACTATTGATATCAGCACGCAAGCCGCACGCGTAGCGCATGTTGTACAGTCCTGCTTCAATGGCAAGCGCCTGGTGGTTTTCTCCGGCGGCGCGAAGAAAGGCGCTGATTCCGTTTATGATGATGCCCGCGCTATTCGCGATGGCGGCGGCAATGGCTCTATCATTGGGCGCAATACCTTCCAGCGCCCGCGCGAAGATGCCCTGGCCATGCTGCAGAAGATCATCAACATTTATCTTGGCAAAGAATAGCGACATGGTGGGCAGGGCATGGCAACAGTCTTAAACGAGGACGACAACCCACCCTGCCAGCTTTATCTCATCACGCCGCCCAGCATTCGGCTCGATGCCTTTTCTGACGCTTTTAAAGCAGCCCTTGATGGCGGGCCTATCGCCTGCTTGCAGCTACGTCTTAAAGGGGTCAGCGATGCGGACATGCTAGCCGCCGCCGATGCGCTCATGCCGCTTTGCGCAGATGCCGACATTGCCTTCATCATGAATGACCGCGCGGATTTGGCCAAAACCTGCGGCGCTGATGCGGTCCATCTGGGCCAGTCCGATGGGCTGGTGAAAGAGGCCCGCGATTTGCTCGGGTTTGACACCGCCATCGGCGTCACCTGCCATGGGTCAAAGCATTTGGCTATGGTGGCCGGTGAACAAGGCGCTGATTATGTAGCCTTTGGTGCCTTCTTCCCCTCCAAAACAAAGGACCCGCCAACGATTGCGGAGGCCGAGGTTCTCTCATGGCGGGCAAACCTAGCCGAACTGCCGAGCGTCGCTATAGGGGGTATCACAGCGCAAAACTGCAGCCCAATCGTGCAAGCGGGGGCGGATTTTTTAGCGGTCAGCCACGCCGTTTGGGCGCATGCAGATGGACCAGCCGCGGCGGTCGGCGCATTTCACAGGGCGATAGAAAGTGCCTTACGCAGCGAATAACCGGTCGATTTCGCCAACCAACTCGCGCAGATGGAAGGGCTTGGAGAGCACTTTGGCATCCTTTGGCGTTTTGCTGCGGCCGTTCAGGGCGACTGCTGCAAAGCCCGTAATGAACATGACGCGCATCTCAGGCGCTAGCGTTGCAGCACGCTGAGCCAGCTCAATGCCGTCCATTTCGGGCATCACGATATCGGTCAAAAGCAGCTCATAGTCGCCCGTTGCAATCAATGGCAACGCTGCTGTGCCCCGGTCGACCGGCGAGACCACATGGCCCGCCTTCTCCAAAGCACGCTGCAAAAAGCTCCGCATCGAGCTGTCATCTTCCGCTAAAATGATGGTTGCCATATTGCCGAATTTACCCGTTCAAAAGGCCTGCCAGACTGTGACCGCTGCTTCACACGGTCCATTGTTTTTTATGTGGGCTGCATTAAGATATGGTAACAACGGATCGGTCGCCGCGAATTGAGTGCTGCATGAAAAGCTTCCAACTCCCTCTTGAGGATATACCAGCCGCCGACGTCCACATACCGCCTCACTATAAATGGCCATTGGTCCTCTCCTCCCCCCATAGCGGGCGAGCCTATCCGACTTGTTTCATAGAGGAAAGCCGTCTTAATCACGCCACCTTGCGACGATCAGAAGACTTTTGCGTTGATTACCTGTTTGACTTCGCGCCGGAGCTAGACCTTCCAATCATTAAGGCTGAGTTTCCGCGGTGTTATGTCGATACAAATCGAAGTGCAGCAGAACTCGATCCTGTTCTTTTTGCAGATGTGAGCCCGACCTCTGGTAGAAATCTGTCCCGGCGCGTGGCGAATGGCCTCGGCGTTATTCCGCGTGTGGTTGGAGCTGGTCTTGAAATCTATGATGATCGCTTGTCGCTAGAGGACGCACGCGATCGATTGGCCAGATTTCACGCGCCCTATCATAAACAGCTGTCTGAGCTTGTTGACGCCGCTGGCGCGCACTTTAGTCACGTTCTATTGCTGGATTGTCATTCGATGCCGGATTCGGCTGCATCGCGCCGCATTGGATCCGGTCGCTCAAGTGACATGGTAATTGGCGACCTTCACGGGCGTGCCTGTGGATCAGAAATCGCGCAAACAGCGGTCGCAATTTTATCGAGCTACGGCTACCGAGTGACCCGAAATGACCCCTATGCCGGCGGTTATACAACACAGGTCCATGGGCGCCCACATTTAGGGCGACACTGCTTGCAGCTAGAAATCAACCGTAAGCTTTATATGGATGAGCGGCGTCTCAAACTGCTGCCCAACCATCAAAAACTGAAGTCGAATCTGAAAGACTTCACTCAAAAGATATCGCTGCTCATGGCGCAGCAGCAATCCAGTGACGTCGACGCCATCGCAGCAGAATAGACCCTAGGCAAAAAGCGGGCAGAAAAAAAGCCGGGCACGCTGGCCCGGCTCAGGTTCAGGGAGGAAACACCCGCAAAGCGGGTATGTGAGATAACTCACGCTATCTAAAATAAACACTTGGGCAGTTTTATCAAGCCCGTCATACAAGGTTCATGGCGATAAATATTGAAAATCGAACGGCTTTTTCGTCTAAGGCACCAAGATTTTGATAGGTTTCTCAGCAATTGAGATATCGACCGGCGCTAACCCGAAATAATCGCCATCGACTTCTACAAAGCAGGTTTTATCAGCTGGCGCGATGCGAAAGCGGTCGCTGACATGGGACTGTGCATTAAACGGCGTATCAAACAGGTTTGCCCCTAAGCACATATTGGCGCGCGCTAGGGCGGCCCTGCTTTTGCCGCGAACCGCAAATGCAGCCAATGTATTTCTTGAAAGGCTGGTGCGCCGCGTCAGCCGGTAGCCGCCTGCGTAGTGCTGGCCGTTTGTGACAATAACCCAAGGGCTGACGGACGTCGGCTCGCCGCTCGTCTCTAACCGTGCGCCCCCATTTGGTCCGGCGACAAAAGCGGCAAGGCCAGCTTGAACATAAGCCAGTTTGCCCCATCGCTTTTTTGTGGCGGGATTGATGGCAGCAACCACGTCGCCATCAAAACCAGCGCCAACCATCATGACAAAGGCACGGCGTTCCAGTGCGTTCTCAACTTGGCCAAGGCGCAATGAGCGAACATCGCCGCGCATCAGCATGCGCGTGATTTTACGCCGCGCAATACCGCCAGTCGTAATGATACCAAGGTCATGCGCCATCACATTTGCTGTGCCCATCGGTAAAATCCCGAGAGGCGGCAGCAGATCGTCCGACAAGCCTTCGTCCAACGCATTTAGAAGACCAGTCGCGCATTCAGAAATCGTTCCATCCCCGCCCGCTGCCACGATTACATCCGAAGACTGTGCGCCTGCGATGGCATGCGCCAAGTCAATCGCATGACCCGGACCCGTGGTCGGCTGGACAGTCACCGCAAGCCCATTTGATCGCAGACGAGCAACAATGTCCGCAATTCTGCTCTGCTTTCGACGCCCGGCGATGGGATTATAAATTACATGGTATTTCATCAGAGAAGATCGCGACATAAAACGGAAACACACACGACATATGTACAGCCCAAGTTCAACAGCAACATCATCTTGATGTGTTACAGGATTAAGGCACACGCTATGGCGGATTCTACAAGTGCTTTCCATCCAAGGGCGTTGCGAACGCCTGACTCAAATCTCGTCAAGCAGCCAGAAAAGACACCGTTGAAAGCAGGTGTATCTGCAAAGGCTGGGAAGAAGGTTCGCGATAAGAAGAAGTTCCGCACCATTTGGATTTCAGATGTTCATCTCGGAACACGCGGCTGCAAAGCAGACTATCTCCTGCACTTCCTAAAGTCCACGCAGTCGGAAACACTCTACCTTGTCGGGGACATTGTTGACGGGTGGCAATTGCGCAAGGGCTTTGTCTGGTCGCAGGCGCAAAGTGATGTGGTTCGGCGCGTTCTAAAGATCGCGAAAAAGGGTACAAAAGTCGTCTACATACCAGGCAATCATGATGAAGGTTTGCGCGACTATCTAGACGTTGACCTAGCTGGAATTACGGTCCGCGGCGAAGCAGTGCACCAAACAGCGGATGGCCGTAAGCTTCTGATTATCCACGGCGATCAGTTTGATTCCGTCGTGCTTTATGCCAAATGGCTCGCATTCCTAGGGGACCGTTCATACCAGTTCTTGCTCAGGACCAACTCATTTGTGAACGCTGTGCGCAGCCGGCTTGGCCTGCCTTACTGGTCTTTATCAGCCTATTTAAAATTTCGCGTGAAAAATGCTGTGGAGTTTATCTCTCGCTATGAAGAAGCGGTGTGCCAAGCGGCAGCCATGCGCGGTGCTGATGGCGTGGTATGCGGCCATATTCACCATGCTGAAATAAAACAGATGGGCGCCGTCATGTATTATAATGATGGCGACTGGGTTGAAAGTTGTACGGCCCTTGTAGAGCATTTCGACGGCCGCTTAGAGATCTTGGACTGGTCTCAAGAATTTCAGCCCCGCGTGACGGCAATTCCAACCGATGAACTTGATGATGACGAGGATGTTGTGCCGGTTGAAGCGCTGCCTCAATTAGCAGAACACGTGTGAAACTTCTTCTCTTTACTGATGCCTGGTTTCCGCAAGTCAATGGTGTTGTGCGGACGTTAAACATGGTCACGGAGGCGCTAAAGGCGTCAGGTGATACTGTCGAGATCATTTCGCCCAGCGATTTCAAGACGGTGCCATGTCCAACCTATCCGGAAATCCGTCTCGCAATCGGTTCGGGTAGAGCCATTAAGAAGCGCCTGCGCAGCGACGATTTCGATGCTGTCCATATCGCCACGGAAGGCCCCATCGGCTATGCAGCGCGCAGCGCTTGCGTGAAAGCTGGAATTCACTTCACAACAGCTTATCACACCAAGTTTCCGGAGTACGTCAATGTCCGTTCAGGCCTCCCTTTGTCTTGGCTTTATGCAGCAATAAGGTGGTTTCACAAACCGTCAGATGGGGTGATGGTGGCGACACCAACGTTGCGCCAAGACCTTGAAAGCCATGGGTTTACAAACTTAAAGCAGTGGTCCAGAGGTGTTGAGCTTAGCCTTTTCAAGCCATACCCAAAGTCGATCTTGCCAGAGCTAAATGACTTACCGAGGCCACTAATGACTTATGTGGGCCGAGTTGCGGTTGAAAAGAACATCGAAGCCTTTTTAGAGCTTGATGTGCCAGGCTCAAAGCTGGTTGTCGGCGATGGGCCCATGCTCGCCGCTTTGCAGAAAAAGTTCCCGGATGTGCGGTTTGTTGGGTCCAAAAGTGGTGAAGATCTAGCGAAACACTATGCAGCCTCAGACGTATTTGTGTTTCCCTCCAAAACAGACACCTTTGGCGTGGTGATGCTGGAAGCCTTGGCCAGCGGCGTACCCGTTGCAGCCTACCCTGTTCCTGGTCCGCTTGACGTGGTCGGACTGAACGGGACTGGCGTGCTACCCAGCATGGATAAGCCGATTGGTGCACTAAGGGACGACCTAAGCGAGGCGATTGAAGTCGCCCTGAAGGCCGAAAGCGCCGACTGCCGGGCCTATGCTGATCATTTTAGCTGGGAAAACTGCGCCGCTTTATTTCGCTCTAACTTGGTATGCGCCCAAGCGGGGCTTAGTCTGCCAGAGCCAGCCGGAAACCCGGAAGCGATGGCAGCCCAATAGCCTTCCTAAAAAACTAGCGCTTGCACCGCTTACCGGCGCCCTTTATTGCCGCGCAATTGCTTAGCAAAAAGGCCTAGGATTATGGCGCTTAGAAACATCGCAATCATCGCGCATGTCGATCACGGCAAGACGACGCTCGTCGATGCTATGTTCAGACAATCAGGCCTTTTCCGTGACAATGAGGCTGTTGCCGAACGGGCTATGGACTCCAATGACCTGGAACGCGAACGCGGGATCACCATTCTCGCGAAATGCACGTCGGTGACTTGGAATGATAGCCGGATCAACATCATTGATACGCCGGGCCACGCCGACTTTGGCGGCGAAGTTGAGCGGATTTTGTCCATGGTGGACGGCGTTGTACTGCTGGTCGATGCAGCGGAAGGGCCGATGCCGCAAACACGCTTCGTAACCGGCAAAGCGCTTGCCTTGGGCTTGCAGCCAATCGTCGTCATCAACAAGGTTGATCGCCCAGACGAGCGGGCAGATGAGGTTTTGGACGAGGTTTTCGATTTATTCGTCACTTTGGGTGCCAGCGACGAACAGCTCGATTTTCAAACCCTATACGCCAGCGGGCGCAGCGGCTGGGCGCGCCGAAACAAGGACGATGCTGGCGATACGCTCGCGCCCTTGTTTGAAACGATCTTGGACTATGTTTCCGAGCCGGAAGCAGCGTTGCGTGACCCAGATGGCACGCAGCCATTCTCTATGCTCGTTTCTCTCTTAGCGCGTGATTCCTATGTCGGCCGCATCGTGACCGGACGGATAGAAACCGGCACGCTGGCAGAAAACATGCCCATCCACGCCCTGCGCGCGGACGGGTCTATTGTGGAGACGGGAAAAGCGACAAAAATATTTGCCTTTGAGGGGCTAGAGCGCGTTCCCGTCTCGGAGGCAAAAGCGGGCGATATTGTTGCCATCGCTGGATTGGAGACAGCGACCGTTGCAGACACGATTGCAACGCCGAAGGTGACGACAGCGCTACCGGCCCTTCCCATCGACCCTCCTACGCTGGCGATGACATTCCGGGTCAATGACGGTCCATTGGCAGGGCGCGAAGGCGACAAGCTCACCTCCCGCATCTTGCGCGACCGCTTGTTGCGCGAGGCGGAAGGCAATGTGGCCATCAAAATCACCGAGACCGACGAGAAAGATGCGTTCGATGTGGCCGGGCGCGGTGAGCTGCAACTCGGCGTTCTGATTGAGACCTTGCGCCGCGAAGGCTTCGAACTGGTCATATCGCGGCCAAGAGTGTTGATGCAGCAAGGCGATGACGGCAGCACGCTTGAGCCAATCGAAACCGTTATCGTGGATGTTGACGAAGCCTATTCTGGCGTCGTTGTTGAAAAACTCAGCGCGAGATAATGCGATTTGCAAGACATGCGCCCCTCTAACGACGGCAAGACACGGCTTACGTTTCTGGCGCCAGCACGCGGCCTCATCGGGTATCATAGTGAATTTCTCACTGACACGCGCGGCACGGGCCTTATGAACAGGAGTTTTCATGACTATGCGCCGCATAAAGGCCCTATCCGAGGCCGTAGAGCGGGCGCTTTGATCGCAAATTCCAGTGGGAAGGCTGTCGCCTATGCGCTGTGGAACCTTGAGGAACGAGGCCGCATCATGGTGCGTCCTGGCGATGATGTTTACGAAGGCATGATTATCGGGGAACACAGCCGGGGCAATGATTTGGAAGTCAATCCGCTCTAGTCAAAGAAGCTCACCAACATACGCGCAGCGGGTAAAGATGAGACCATTCAATTGACGCCGCCCATGCCAATGCCGCTGGAGGCCGCGCTATCCTACATCAACGATGATGAGCTGGTTGAAGTGACGCCGGAGAATATCCGTCTGCGCAAACGTTTCCTGATTGGTCACGAGCGCAAAAAGGAAGAAAAGCGCCTCTCTGCAAACATATAGGGCTCAAGATTGATGCTTGCGCCTTGGTATCAGTAAACATAACGTCCTGCACATACCCGCGGGTCAATCGGGTTTTAACAGGAGGCATAATGTTTAAAGAATTCAAAGAGTTCGCCATCAAGGGCAATGTGGTCGACCTCGCCGTCGGCATCATCATCGGCGCTGCGTTCGGAAAAATCGTTTCATCTCTCGTCAATGACATCATCATGCCCGCTGTGGGCACGCTGCTTGGTAAAGTTGACTTCTCCAATTTCTTTTTCGCGCTGGCGAGTATTCCAGAGACGGTCGATAGCAATAGCATTGACGCCGTCAAAGACGCCGGCATTCCGGTCATCGCTTATGGCCAGTTTATCAATATCATCATCGAGTTCTTCATTGTGGCCTTTGCGGTGTTTTTGCTGGTGAAAGCCATCAACGCGGCAAAGCGTAAAGAAGAGGAAAAGCCTGCAGCGCCAGCAGCGCCTCCAGAGGACATTGTTCTGCTCAGAGAAATTCGCGATTCTTTGGCCAAAAGCTAGCGGACCCAAAATCGAAAACGAAAGGGAGCCTGGCTCCCTTTTTTGTATAGCGCAGGCCCTAAAAAGCTGAAGGAAGCCCACATGGAAGAGCTCATCACATATCTCACCGACCCTGACACTCTGACAGACAAGCTGCTGCCGCTGGTCGCAAGCTGGGCGGGCAACATCGCCATGGCGATTATCACGCTCATTGTCGGCTTCATGATTGCAGGTTGGCTCAGCCGGTCCTTGCGCAAGCTGTTAAGCCGCACCGGACGGGTTGACCCAATCGTTGTGGGGTTCCTCACCAGCATGGTCCGCTACGGGATCATTGCCCTCACAATCATCGCGGTACTCGGCGAGTTCGGCATTGAGACAACGTCCATTATCGCCGTGTTTGGCGCTGCGGGCCTCGCCATCGGCCTAGCCTTACAGGGAACGCTCTCGCACCTCGCCGCCGGCGTTATGCTGCTCTTCTTCAGGCCCTTTCGCATCGGCGACTTTGTCGAAGTCAACGGCATCTCTGGCACTGTGAAGGATATCACGCTCTTCACCACGGATGTCGCAACCTTAGACAATAAGAAGGTCATCGTCCCCAACGGCACAATCTGGGGCAATCCAATCACGAACTTCGCCGCAAACGGCACCCGGCGCTGCGAAACAGTCATGGGCATTGGCTATAGCGACGACATTGATAAGGCCATCGGCGTGATGCGCGCCCTGCTTGAGAAGGACGACCGCATCCTCCCAGACCCAGCCATCAATATTGTCGTATCCGCCCTGGGCGACAGCGCCGTCAACCTCACGGCCTATTATTGGACCGAAGCCGGCGACTTTTTTGCCACCCGCATGGATATGAACAAGTGGATGAAAGAAGCCTTCGACAAAGAAGGCATCAACATCCCCTTCCCGCACAGAACCGTCATTTTAGAAAACGCAGCCGCGCCCTCGCCGAGCGCTGATGGGTGAGCACGGCAACAGTCAGGAAGCTATCCAAAAGTCACAAAAGTCACACCTGGATATAAAGAGCCCAATAAACCTATCAAAGAGCAGGTGGCTTGTGAAAGCCAGTCTTGGCCATCATAGCAAGATGACTGCTTGTAGGACAGTTTGGCGCTGAGGAACTCCGCAATGGCAAAGCGAAGCTTCAACGGTATCGCGTCTGCTTGTGTGAGGGGGACGGACACTGGGCAGGTCTAGGTTTGGGGGTTTTATCATTGTAGCATAGCCATCGGTTTATGCCGACGAGCTGCTCCAATCCTCTACAGTATGTTCCCTTCCGCTATTTGCCAGGATTGCAGACAGCATTTACACCCAAGCGCATAAAACGAAAGCTGCAACTGAAATTAGACGTCTAATTCTATCTCCACAGAAGCATGGTCTGAAAGGGTCTCAGTCCAATCGATCCGTTCTGCATCGGTGTTCAGGTCGTTCCAGCCGCGAACCCGAACTTTGCTTCCACCGTCAAAATCCTTGAGTGGGGTCACATCACTGGCGATGACATGATCCAGGTCTGAATTGAACTGGATACTCCCGTTGGGGTAGTATTGCAAAAACGTTGTACGATGTGATTTGACGTGGAGAGTCATGTCATTGCGCGCCATGTAACGGCTCAATCCAGTAATTTCTGCTTCACTTGAAACCGCCTCTTCGCCAGGCAGTGCATCTCGACCCATGGTGTTCAGATCGCCTAAAATTACAAACTTTGATTGACTTTCCTCAATTTCGTTAAGCTTGCTTTGAAGCTTTGGGATTTTGCTAAACATTTCTCGCCTGTTTTCATAATCTCGTTTGCCCCGACCACTATCGGTATGAAGAAAAAGAAAATTTATGAAATTACCGTTGTGTTTAACACTCAGAAGTGCTCCCGGTCTTTGACCGTCACTTCCAGCCTTAAATTCTCGCCTTTGCGTGTACAGCGCTTGTTCAAATAACCCTCGCCTCCAACCCGCCATCAGTTCAATTGCTTGGATTCCGTCTGTAATGCCAAAATCAAAGTCACTTAGCTGTTCCATCATCAGGTTTCGTATTGCACGCTTGCTTCCAATTTCGGAGAAGCCAACAATGTGCGGCTCAAACTCTCGAATGTGATCTGCTGCGGCTCTTGTACGCACTGGGTCATCACCACGAAAATTTTCAATGTTCCAAAAAAGTACCCGAATGCCCAATGTCTTCTCCCTAACACTTTGGTGCCTTTAATTCTCATAACCATTCGTATCGTGAGACGAGAAAAATGCAACCTATGGAATGCATAAAGATACCCGCTGAGTTTTCGCCAGACTCTTGTTGCAGACTACAATTACGTCTGCTTTGAAGGGCGACGCCGCGGCTGCATGGTCGGCAAGTGAACGGCAGCTTCGGGCGACGATGCCGTAGAACTCGGCCCTATTCTCTTCATTAAAGCGTTAAGCTGGGTCTCGCGCAGATGCAGAAGACCGAGCCTACTGCCTTTAAGGTAGGATAGCTTGACGAGCACCACTCGGAGACGTTCCAAAGTGTTTTTTGAAACGGCTAGAGAAATGGGCTGCGTCGCAAAAGCCATAGCGCATAGCGATCTGCGTGATTGATATGTCGCTTTTCAAAGGGTCTCTAAGATCAGCGGCAGCGCGTTCTAAGCGTTTACGTTGCAGCATCCGCATGGGGCTCTCACCGGCTGAAGCCTTAAACAAGCGGTGTTGTTTTTTAGGTGTTATCGTAAAGACATCGCAGAGGCGCGCAACGGATACGGTATCGTCTGTTAAATGGGCATCTAGATACGCCTCTACGCGCGCAAACTGACCGGCGCCTGATCCATCCTCGTGTTTAAACTTGCCGCCAACGTGGCTGCCGAGCGCTTGACCAAGCAAGATCATGAGCGCGGTTGTAAGTTGGTTCCGATCTTCTTGTTGGAGGCTGCCCGCTGTGCGCATCGCCGATGAAAAGCTATGGGCAAATACGCTGGTCATGCCGTCTAAACTTGTCAGGCGCTGCCCTGTTAGCCGATTGGCGTTTGGGACGCGGCTTTGAAGCAAGGCCCTTGGCAGCCGGATTACATGTTGGCGCATTGGCGTTTCGAAATGCCATGCATATGGCGTTGAAGCATCATAAAGGATGCAATCGCCAGGCCCAACCCAGCTTTCGCCTTCGGTATGCCGAAACTTTGCTAATCCATCGATTTGCATGCTGAGCAGAAAATAGTTTGATTTTTTGGCGTCAATGTCTGCGGCAGCGCGCTCTACGCTGTGTTCAGCCAAACGAATGTCCGAAAGCGCGACATCACCAAAATCATAACCTCTCACCGCCCAGTGAAAGCGCTCGCTCATCTGTGTGAGGCGCAGTGGAACAAAAACTTCGGATGCCATCTGCTGCCAGCTCAGCAGCGCATCCTGCGCAAGGCCCGAATGGGCCAGGGAGAAGTCATTTTGGTTCTTTTCCGCCATAAGCGCCTGTCACTGAGATACAACACAGCTGTCCGCGAGACGAAAGACACCTGCCTTGGTCCACGCCATCCTTGGATCATAGCGCACTGCAAAAGAAGGTCAAATCGCCGCAGAAGCGATGACGGCCGATTGGGTCAATGCGCCGAGAACACGGCCAAAGTGGCTGCAATCAGGGATGCTAGATACCATGACCACCCTCAAACCCCATTCGGTTTCACCCACGCTTTTGGCGCACAAGGCTGTGCTTAAGGCAGGCTCTGTCTTCGCTTTTTGCAGCGCTGCAATGGCATTTCCAGCGCCACCCACAATGGCCCAGGAAGCGATTGGGCTAGAAGAAATATTGGTCACGGCCCAGAAGCGATCTGAGAATCTACAAGAGGTGCCGATCGCGATTTCCGCCTTTAGCGGAGAAGCGCTGGCCATTCGCTACATCAACACGGTGCAAGGCATCGGCAATCTCACGCCAGGCGTCAACTTTGATGCCGGCTCGCCCTTTTCTGGCAGCTCTGGTGTTCTAACCGCTTATATTCGCGGCATTGGTCAAGATGACTTTGCCTTTAACTTAGATCCCGGTGTTGGGGTCTACCTAGATGGCGTCTACCTGGCGCGCACAGTTGGGGCTAACGCAGACCTTCTGGATGTCGATCGCATTGAAGTCCTGAAAGGGCCTCAAGGTACGCTCTTTGGCCGGAACTCGATCGGCGGCGCCATTTCCATTGTTACCCGCGAGCCGGGGGAAGAATTCGCTTTCCGCTCTGAACTCATCACCGGCCGCTACGAACGCTTTGATGTTCGCGGCACCGCGGACATTCCGATTTTAGAGGATAAGCTGCTCTCAACCGTGACGTTCTCGCGCACCAGCCGCAATGGATATTTAGAACGCGTCCCTTTTCCTGGGAGCGAAAGCTTCGCGCCTGAAAACATAGCTGCCTTTCCAAATGCTGGCCTGGACACGCCCTCGACAGAAGGCGACGAAAATCAATGGTCCATCCGCACAAAAATCCTGTGGCGGGCCAGCGACACAGTCAAGGTGACCATTGCTGGAGACTATCAGAATGTAGACCAGGCAGGCCTTGCCAATGTTCTACTGGACACGTTTGCTCTTGAGGGTAACCCAGCAGAGCTATTTGGAACCGCCTACAATCTGTGTATCAGCACGCCCAACGAGCTTTTGCCGGCCGATTTTGGCGGCAATATTGCAGCCTTATGCGGCCCGCTGGGCGGTACGGGTGAGAGCCTTGCTGAAGTCAACATAGACGACAATCCAAACAATGATCGTTTGCCGTTCGATGATCGGTTTGTCTCAGAGGACATCGACCAGAGTTTTGCCACCGGCCCGAGTTTTTCTAAGCTAGAGCAATGGGGGCTGTCTGGCACCGTTCAATGGGACGTTGGTTTTGGCGAGGTCAAATCCATCACTGCCTATCGCGAACTGGCATGGCGCGCGGCCACAGATGCCGATGGCTCCCCAACGATCGCAAACCATGCGGCTTTTGTGATGAACCAACAGCAATTCAGCCAAGAGCTGCAGCTGGCAGGGCGCGCTTTTTCTGACCGGTTAGACTATGTCGTCGGGGTCTACTACTTCCAAGAAGAAGGCAATCTGAACGACTTTGTACCCATTGGAACCGGCCTCTTGCAGATCGATGGAAACAACGTTTTTGATACCTCGACGTGGGCGATCTTCACGCACCTGAATTATGAACTCACAGACCGGATCAGCCTGACCTTCGGCGCGCGCTTTACCGACGAGAATAAGGAATTCGAGGGCTTTCAGCGTGATGCCAACGGCTTCCTCTATAAGCTCGTGGCGGGCGCTCAGCTTGAGGACGTGAATGACGAGCTGAGGGTCGCCCTCGGCTTTCCGGACCCAAATGATCCTCTGCGGTTCTATCCGCCAGGCGTCCAAGAGCTCGACTTTTCTGACTTTGCGCCCCGCGCTGGTATCGAATTTCAAGTCACAGACGATGCACTGTTATACGCCTCTTATTCCAAAGGTTATAAATCCGGCGGTTGGACAACCCGGCTCAGCGCGCCGCTACAAGAAGCGCCAACCTTTAACGAGGAAACCGCAGACAGCTACGAGATTGGGGTCAAGTCTCAGCTGTTTGACAACCGCCTTCGCTTTAATGCCGCAGCTTTCTTTACCGACTACACGGGCATTCAGCTTAACCAAGTCCAAGGCATTTCGCCCACCGTGCGCAATGCCGGTGATGCTGAACTCTACGGATTTGAGCTGGATTGGGATGCGATTATTACAGATAGCCTGCGTCTGACGGGCTCCATGAGCTACATCCACGACGAATACACATTTATTGCCCCTGGCGTGAATGCCGGTGACCGCTTGCCGAAAACGCCGCGCTGGAAGGTCAATCTTAGCCCAATTTATGAAACCGATCTGCCAAACGGTGGGGCATTCCGTGCAGTCGCCGACTACACCTTCACGTCGTCGGTCGAAAACAACACGGAAAATACAGCGCTGCTGCAAAGGCCGTCGGTTCACATACTCAATGCCACCTTCACCTATGTGGAGCCGCAAGAACGCTATGAGATCAGCGTCGGCGGGACGAACCTGCTGAATGAGCGGTTTCTTGTCAGCGGCTTGCTGCAGGAGGGCGGCGGTCTGGTGTACGGCAACTTTAGCCGGCCCGTGGAGTGGCTCGCCAAACTCGCAGTGCGTTTCTAAGGCAAGCGACCTCTTATGACCGCTCTTACCAATCGTTTTACGCATCGCTTTGGCTGCGCTCACCCTTTCACAGCCGCAGGTATGGCCTTCGCTGGGGAAAAGCCTGAATTTGTATCGGCCGTCTCCAATGCTGGGGGCATCGGAGCGCTGGGCGTTGGCTTCATCCCTGCGGAAGACTTAAGGGCGCGGATCCATACGATCAGGCGCCAGACCAGCAAGCCATTTAATGTCAATTTCATAACCTGCTTCGACAACGATGCGCAGATCAGGATGGTAGCGGAAGAAAGACCGCCGATCGTCTCCTTTCACTGGGGTCATCCAAGCCCTGAGCACATGAAGTTGCTTCTCGATGCGGGTATTAGCGTTTGGGAACAGGTCGGCACCATAGACGATGCCCGTCGGGCGCTTGATAACGGGGTCGAGGTTATCATCGCACAGGGTCATGAAGCCGGTGGACACAATTACCAATCCTTGCCCACCTTTGTGCTTGTGCCTGAGATGGTCGATACACTTGATGGCGCAATGGTGCTGGCCTCTGGCGGTATCAGCGATGGGCGCGGCGTTGCTGCAGCGCTTGCTTTAGGGGCAGACGGCGTCTGGGTTGGCACACGGTTGCTCGCGTCGCCAGAAGCTTATGTTCATCCAGAACATATTCGAAGGATCTTGGCCGCGCATGGGGAGGATACCCGCTTGTCCGCCATATTTGGCCCCGAGATGCCGCACTTTAATCCCATGCGGCTCCTCAAGAACCGTGTCGTCGATGATTTCTCAGATCGTCTCGATGAGGTCCCGATGGAGCGGGCTGACTTAGAGGTCATTGGCCAAACGACGTTCCTCGGTCAGCCAGAGACCATGCGAAAATTCAATGTCATTCTGCCAACGCCCGAGACAGATGCTGACTGGGAAGAAGTGCCATTCCTCGCCGGTCAAGGTGTCGGCCTGGTGAAAGAGATAATGCCCGTTGGCGATATTGTTACGCAAATGATGACCGAGGCAGCGGACATCATAAGCACTCTTGCCGCCAAATCGGCTGCCTTTGAAGGCGCAGCCTAGCCGCTGTTTTTACGCCAATGGTACACACAACTTATGCGGTTGAAGAGATCAAAGGCCTGATTTCGCAGGGGCATTTCAGCGCCGCGGTTTGGACTTTGAAGGCAATCGGTCGCGCGGGCCGGTATCGTGCCGACAACATTTTTATCACGTTAGACCGGGATGGCGCCTTAAGCACAGCGCATGCCGTTGATTTGCGTCTGGCTGCAGGGGAGACGCCGCGTCCTCTGGAAGGGGTGCCTTTTGTGGTAAAAGACAATATCGCGGCATCTGGCCTTCCTTTCACCGGCGGCAGCCTAGCCCTTAAGCTGCCTGTGCCAGATGAAGATGCACCGGTTGTGCAGTCCCTCAAAGACGCCGGCGCCATCTTGAAGGGCAAGGTCGAACGTCGCGATTATGCTTTTGGGGCGACGAGCAATAACGCTGCCTTTGGGCCGGTGTTGAATCCTCACGACCCCACACGTAGCGCAGGCGGGTCTAGTGGTGGGTCTGCGGCAGCGATAGTGCGGGGTATAGCGCCCGTGGCCCTGGGCACTGACACAGGTGGCTCAGGGCGCATCCCAGCGTCCTTCTGCGGCTGTGTTGGATATCGGCCAAGTCGGCCGCGCTATAGCACTGATGGGATATTGCAACTGACTTGGACACTCGACACGGCTGCGCTGTTCGGAACATCCGTATCTGATGTCATCACATCTGACACGGCAATTCTAGGGCTAGAAAAGTCATCACAATCTTTCAAAGGCAACCGGCTTAAAAACAGAATTTTGGGCATTCCTGATGATGAAACGCTCTCTGCAATGGAAAGCGGTGTTTCAGACACCTTCTCCAAGCGGCTAGAGCTGCTTACAGATGCCGGCTGCCAGCTGAAAACAGTCAACTTCTCGCAGATGTGTACAATGGATCAGGCCGCCGCGTTTAACGTGGCGATGTTTGAAGCCAATGCTATTTGGACCGCGTTTTTGCGGGAAACAGGCACGACGGCGAAGGAGCTCATAGCCGGCATTCAGAGCCCGGATGTGGCGAATATTTTTGCAGGACTTCTAAAGAGTCCAGTGAACCGGAACGCCTATTTTGCCGCGATGCAGCAGGTGCATGCTTTGCGCCACTATATCGACGATGTTTTCAAAAGAATGGTAATTGATGCGATTTGTTTTCCAACTGTGCCAATTCCTCCGCCTCTTGTGAGTGCAAAAGAAACGTTTTCTGTTCACGGCGTCGATCGCCCACTATTTCCGACCCTGGTGCGCCATACCAGCCCAGGTGCGCTCGCCGGATTGCCCGGGCTTTCATTGCCTGCTGGCACTTTGCTAAGTGAATTGCCATTTGGCTTGGAGATTGACGGCCTTGTTGGCTGTGACGAAGACTTGTTCGCACTTGCGTTAGAGATTGAAGCTGTCATGAAAGGCTTGCCATGATTACCAACCTCTATCGCTATCCCGTAAAAGGACTTTCGCCCGAGCCGCTGACGAAGATGTCACTGACCGTTGAGCATGGACTTGCTGGCGACCGCGTCTTTGCCATTGCAAGAAAGCCTGAGTATTTCGATCCAGAAAAACCTAAGGCCGAGCCAAAAACCAAGTTCATCATGTTGATGCGCGATGAGGCGCTGGCAGCTCTAAATACACACATGGATGACGGGCGGCTCATTATCGAAAAGGCAGGCGATATACTCCTGGATGTAGACGCAGGAACGCAGGCAGGCGAAGTGGAAACTTTCTTTGCCGACTATGTTGGCGATGAAAAGCTTTCGCCGCGCTGGGTGAATGCACCGGGTCACAAATTTACGGATATTAGCGTTGTTTCGCCTGAAAAAATGCGGGCCATTTCAATCATTAATCTCAATTCGGTGCGCGCTTTGGAAAAGGCTGTTGGCACGCCAATTGACCCCCTTCGGTTTCGCGCAAATATCTACATTGACGATGTACCGGCCTGGGCGGAATTCGACTGGATGGACCAAGGTGTTTCTATAGGGAGCGCAAAAGCCAAAATCGTCATGCGCACCCGCCGCTGCGCCGCGACACAGGTCAACCCGTCGACAGCACAGCGGGATCTCGATATTCCCGCGCTCATCAAACAGCATTTCGGCCACATGGATATGGGCGTTTATGCTGAAGTATCATCAGACGGTGTTGCAACCAAAGGTGAGCCCGTCACTTTAATCTTGGCCGTAAACTCGTAAATGGAGACGCCCGGGGTGGCCCAGAGAGGCATTTTGGTCAGGAGAGGG
>CAKZYD010000154.1 GCA_937884085.1 uncultured Sphingomonadales bacterium
TCCTGGATTTTGTGCATCCCCAGAATGCCCGATTGCGGCGGGTTCAGGATGGGGGCTGACAAGAGCGAGCCGAAGATACCGCCATTGGAAATGGTAAAGGTGCCGCCTTGCAGCTCCGGCAATTCCAGCTTGCCATCGCGGGCGCGCTTGCCGAAGTCGGCAATGGTCAGCTCACAATCAGCAAAGCTCATGCTGTCCGCATCTTTAACAACCGGGACAACAAGGCCATTCGGCGCAGAGACGGCAACGCCCATATTCACATAATTGGAATAGACAATCTCATCACCTTCAATGCGGGCATTGACCGCCGGCACTTCTCTGAGCGCGTGGCAGCAGGCTTTCACGAAGAAGCTCATAAAGCCCAGCTTGATGCCGTGCTTCTTGGCAAACAGGTCTTTATATTCGCCGCGCAGCTCATTCACCGCCGTCATGTCCGCCTCGTTAAAGGTGGTGAGCATGGCCGCCGTGTTTTGCGCTTCTTTCAGGCGCTCAGCGATGCGCTGGCGCAGCCGGGTCATGCGAATCCGTTCTTCCCGCGGCCCAAGCTGCATGGCCGGCGCGGCGGCGGCTTCAGGCGCAGCGTGTTTCTTTGCTGTCCCATTCTCAATGGCCTTCATCACATCCGCTTTGGTGAGGCGGCCGTCTTTGCCTGTCCCCGCGATGCTGCCGGGATCTAGGTCATAATCCTCAACGATACGGCGGACGGCTGGCGCGAGCGGTATATCCGATGCGGGAGCCGCCGAGGGCTGCGGCGCGGGGGCTGGCGCAGCTGGCGCCGGGGCCTCAGCTGGCTGTCCATTGGCCTCAGGTTTAGATTGGGCCGGGGTTGGCGCTGGCGCAGCCGCCTTACCATTGGCATCAATCATCGCAATAAGCGCGCCGACCTCAACGGTATCGCCCTCACCCACCACCAATTCGGAAATCACGCCAGCGATGGGCGCATTGACCTCCATGGCAACTTTATCGGTCTCTAGTTCAACGATGGGCTCGTCTTGCGAAACTGCTTCGCCAACCTTCTTAAACCACTGCCCGATGGTGGCCTCGGTGACCGACTCCCCGAGCTGGGGGACTTTAACTTCCTCTGCCATGATGATGTGTTCCCTAGAGGCTGAGTGCTTGTTCTATAAGCGCTTTTTGTTGTTTCGCATGTGTGCTGGCGAGGCCCGTCGCGGTGGACGCGCTTGCTTCCCGGCCCGCATAGACAGGCTTTTCCACGGGGCTTCCCGATTGCTCAAGCGCTTCAGCGATGAATGGATTGATATAGGTCCAGGAGCCAGCGTTTTTCGGCTCTTCTTGCGCCCAAATCACCGATTTCAAATTGCTGAACCGGGGCAAGAATTCAGATAGCGCTGATTTGGGGAACGGGTAGAGCTGCTCCACCCGCAGAATATAGGTATCTGTCAAACCACGCGCATCGCGCTCTTCGAGAATGTCATAATAGACCTTCCCTGTGCACAACACGAGGCGCTTGATATCATCGTCGCTGCCCAGCTTTAGGTCGGACGCTTTGCCGATTTCAGCGTCATCATACAAGATGCGATGGAATTGCGTGCCAGGGGCCATTTCAGACAAGTCAGAGACAGCCTTTTTATGCCGCAACAGAGATTTCGGCGTCATGATAACCAGCGGCTTTCTGAAATTCCGCATCATTTGCCGCCGCAGGATATGGAAATATTGCGCTGGTGTCGTACAGTTGCAGACCTGCCAATTGTCTTCCGCTGACAGCTGCAAGAAGCGTTCAAGGCGGGCGGAGGAATGCTCTGGTCCCTGCCCTTCATAGCCATGCGGCAACAGCAGAACCAAGCCGGAGGCGCGCAGCCACTTCGCTTCCGCGGAGGCCACAAACTGATCAATCATAATCTGCGCGCCATTGGCAAAGTCGCCAAACTGTGCTTCCCACAGAACCAAGGCTTTGGGGTCTGCCTGGCTATAGCCATAGTCAAAGCCCATCACGCCAAATTCAGACAACGGGCTATCGAGCACCTCAAAGTGCGTCTCAGCGCCTAGGTGATTGAGCGGGATGTATTTATCTTCCGTCTTTTGGTCGATAAACGCCGCATGCCGCTGAGAGAAGGTTCCGCGCGTTGAATCTTGACCGGACAAGCGCACGTTAAATCCATTGGCCATCAGCGTGCCAAAAGCCAGGGCCTCCGCCGTCGCCCAATCAAAGCCATGGCCGGTTTCGAACATGCGGTCTTTGTTATCGAGCACACGCCCAAGCGTTTTGTGGATATTGAAGTGTTCTGGCACAAAGGTAAGGCTTTTGCCCACGTCGCGCAGAGCGGATTCTTCCACGCCAGTATCCGCCCGGCGGGCCTTGCCGTTATCTTCTTGCGGTCGGCTGTAGCCTGCCCATCTGCCATCAAACCAATCGGCTGAGTTTGGCTTGTAATCCAGGCTACTTTGGAAATCCTCTTCCAGATGGTCGATGAAGCTCTGCACCATGCCATCGGCTTTCTCTTTGTCAAGCAAACCTTCGGAAATCAGCCGGTCTTCATAGAGCGCCGTAACAGAGCGCTTGGAGCGGATAGCCTGATACATCAGCGGCTGCGTAAAGGCCGGCTCGTCAGACTCATTATGGCCAAAGCGGCGATAACAGACCATGTCGATGACCACATCGCGCTTAAAGGTCTGGCGGAATTCCGTGGCGATTTTCGTCACAAAAGTCACCGCCTCTGGGTCATCGCCATTCACATGGAAAATCGGCGCTTGCACCATCTTGGCAACGTCAGACGGATAAGGTGAAGACCGCGCGAATTGCGGCGAGGTCGTAAAGCCAATCTGGTTATTCACGATGAAGTGGATGGTGCCGCCCGTATTGTAGCCGCGGATGCCAGAGAACATTAGGCACTCGGCGACAATGCCTTGGCCTGCAAAGGCCGCATCACCATGCAACAGCAGGGGGAGCACTTCGGTTCTGTTCGTATCATCGGACATGGTCTGTTTTGCGCGCACCTTGCCAAGCACAACTGGGTTCACCGCTTCCAAGTGAGAGGGGTTCGCCGTCAAAGACAAATGGACCAAATTGCCGTCAAATTCCCGGTCTGCGGACGTGCCAAGGTGATATTTCACATCGCCGGAACCACCCACATCTTCCGGGTTGGCTGAACCGCCTCGGAACTCATGGAAAATCGCGCGGTAGGGCTTTTGCATCACATTAGCGAGCACATTCAGCCGCCCACGGTGCGGCATGCCAATCACCACTTCTTTCAGGCCCATTTGCCCGCCGGTTTTGATGATCCCTTCCAGGGCCGGCACCATGGCTTCCCCACCATCGAGGCCAAAACGCTTGGTGCCCACATATTTGCGACCCAAGAACTTCTCAAAATGCTCCGCTTCAATCAGCTTGTTGAAGATGGCGACCTTGCCCTCGGGCGTGAAATTGATTTCCTTGTCGCGGCCTTCAATGCGCTGCTGCAGCCAGGCTTTTTCTTCAGGGTCATTGATATGCATGAACTCAATGGCAACGCTGCCACAATAGGTGCGCCGCAGGATGGCAATGATTTCCCGGATGGTCGCATATTCCAGCCCCAGCACATGATCGATGTAAATCGGCCGGTCCATGTCCTCTGGGCCAAACCCATAGGTCGCGGGCTCCAGCTCTGCATGCGGGTCACGATCTTGAAGACCAAGCGGATCCACATGGGCATCTAAGTGTCCACGGACCCGATAAGCGCGGATCATCATCAGCGCACGGATGGAATCGAGGGTCGCCGCACGAACACCGGCATCTGAATTATCCAGTGCTTGGGCCGGTTTTGCCGTTTGCTTTGGAATTGTCAGCCAGCTTGGATCGAGCGGCTCATTTAAATCATCAACCGGGCTTGGCGGCCAGTCTTTCCGGGCCCAGCTCGGGCCGTCTGCATTGACAGAGCCAAGCTCCAGCCTGGAAAACTGCTCACGCCATTGCGGGCCAACGGACCCAGGATCTTGTTTGTAGCGATTATACTGTGCTTCAACAAAAGCACCCGAAGACCCACCAAAATCTGAAAAATCCGTTGGCTGCGAGGCCATGAGCCGTTGCTCCTCTATAGGTCGGAACCTGATGTCCCAACCTTATTCAGTCATAGACTAAAAGAAAATGAAAGGCCTGCTAAGGTTTTAGAACGTCCATCAGAGTTGTACCAAGCGCTGCAGGCGATTCAGAGACAGTTATTCCAGCCGAACGCATGGCTTCGATCTTATCTTCCGCGCCGCCTTTGCCGCCGGAAACGATGGCACCCGCATGGCCCATGGTCCGCCCTTTAGGCGCGGTCCGGCCAGCAATGAAGCCCACCATTGGCTTCTTGACCTTGCTCTGCTTGATGAAGTCAGCAGCGTCTTCTTCCGCAGACCCACCAATTTCACCAATCATGATGATGCTTTCGGTTTCATCATCGGCCAAGAACATGTCGAGGACGTCAATGAAGTTGGTGCCATTAACCGGGTCGCCGCCGATGCCCACACAGGTGGATTGGCCAAGGCCAGCGGCTGTGGTTTGCGCAACCGCCTCATAGGTCAGCGTGCCAGAGCGCGAGACGACGCCCACAGAGCCGCGCTTGTGGATGTGGCCCGGCATGATGCCGATTTTGCAGGCATCAGGTGTGATAACGCCAGGACAGTTGGGCCCAACCAAACGCGAGCCTGAGTTTTGGAGCGCAGCCTTGACCTTGACCATGTCGAGCACCGGAATGCCTTCGGTGATCGCCACGATCAGCTCAATACCCGCGTCAATGGCTTCTAAGATAGAATCGGCGGCAAAGGGCGGCGGTACGTAGATAGCCGAAGCCGTTGCACCGGTCCTTTCAACAGCTTCGCCAACCGTATCAAAAACCGGCAGGCCGATATGCTCCATCCCGCCTTTGCCAGGGGTAACGCCGCCAACGACTTTTGTGCCATAGGCCAGCGCTGTTTCTGAGTGGAAGGTGCCATTTGCACCGGTGATCCCTTGAGTGATCACCGTGGTGTTTTCGTCAACTAGAATGGCCATGTTATGCGGCCTCCCTTACAGCTTTGACGATCTTCTTGGCCGCATCGCCAAGGTCATCGCCGGAAATGATGGGCAGGCCGGAATTGGCCATAATCTCTTTGCCTTTTTCGACGTTGGTGCCTTCCAGGCGCACAACGAGGGGCACGTTCAGGCCAACTTCTTTGGAGGCTTCGACAACGCCTTGGGCGATGACATCACATTTCATAATGCCGCCGAAGATGTTGACCAAAATGCCCTTCACATTCGGATCCCGCGTGATGATCTTAAAGGCGGCCGTCACACGCTCCTGCGTCGCGCCGCCGCCCACATCGAGGAAGTTTGCAGGCTCAGAGCCTTCCAGCTTGATGATGTCCATGGTCGACATGGCAAGGCCAGCACCATTCACCATGCAGCCGATTTCACCATCCAATTTCACATAGTTGAGGTCATATTTGCTGGCCTCAATCTCGCTCTCGTCTTCTTCTGTCTCATCGCGCAATTCCATCACATCGGGATGGCGGTAGAGCGCGTTACCATCAAAGCTCATCTTGGCATCAAGCACCTAGATGTCATCTTCCGGCGCGAGGATCAGCGGATTGATCTCCAGCATCGCCGCATCGGTTTCCATGAAGGCTTTGTAGAGCGTTGCCGCTGTTTTGGCCGCTTGCTTGGCAGCCTTGCCTGTCAGTTCCAGAGCATCGGACACTTTGCGGCCATGGAACGGCATCCAGCCCGTTGCAGGATCAATGGAGAAGTTAAGGATTTTCTCAGGCGTTGCTTCGGCCACCTCCTCAATATCCATGCCGCCTTCGGTGGAGACGATGACGCCAACACGGCTGGTTTCCCGGTCCACCAGGATGGAGAAATAGAATTCCTTTGCAATGTCAGAGCCATCTTCGATGTAGAGACGGCCCACTTCCTTGCCTTCCGGCCCAGTCTGATGCGTTACCAGCACCCGGTTGAGCATCTCCTCCGCATTGGCCGTGACGTCTTCAACCGATTTGGCCAGCCGAACACCGCCTTTGGCATCCGGGCCAAGGCCTTCAAACTTGCCCTTGCCACGACCGCCAGCATGGATTTGGCTTTTCACCACATAAAGTGGCCCAGGCAGCGTTTCGGCCGCTTTGGTTGCCTCTTCAACTGTAAAGGCCGGATAGCCGTCCGACACAGGCGCGCCGAATTTCTTTAAAAGCGCTTTGGCTTGATATTCATGGATGTTCATTTGTTCGGCTCCTTAGCTCAACGACCCGTCGATCTCTTTGCAGGCTGCAACCAGATCTTTGACGGCGTTCACCGACACATCGAAATTCTCTTTGGCCGACGGGTTCAGTTCGATCTCAACGATGCGCTCCACACCATCAGAACCAATAACCACCGGTACACCCACATACATGCCATCAACGCCGTATTGGCCTGTCAAATTGGCTGCGCAGGGGAGCAGCCGCTTTTTGTCTTTGAGATAGCTTTCTGCCATGGCGATCGCCGATGTGGCGGGCGCATAATAGGCTGAGCCATTGCCAAGCAGGCCAACGATTTCGCCGCCGCCTTTGCGGGTCCGGTCAACGATGGCGTCAATCTTCTCTTGGGTCGACCAGCCCATCTTGATGAGGTCTGGCACGGGGATACCAGCAACGGTGGAATATTCGACGACCGGCACCATGGTGTCGCCATGACCGCCAAGCACGAATGCTGTTACATCTTCAACAGAGACGTTGAATTCATCCGCCAGGAAATGGCGGAAGCGCGCGCTGTCAAGCACGCCAGCCATGCCGCAGACTTTCTCCGTAGGCAGGCCAGAAAATTCCCGCAGCGCCCAAACCATGGCATCCAGCGGGTTGGTGATGCAGATCACAAAGGCATCCGGCGCATATTGTTTGATGCCTTCGCCAACGGCCTTCATGACCTTCAAGTTGATGCCGAGCAAGTCATCGCGGCTCATGCCAGGCTTGCGCGGCACACCAGCAGTCACGATGCACACGTCTGCGCCCGCGATGTCGGCATAGTCATTGGTGCCCTTCAGATTTGCATCGAAGCCTTCAACGGGTCCGGATTGTGACAAATCCAGCGCCTTACCGGCAGGCATGCCTTCGGCGATATCGAAGAGGACAACGTCGCCCAATTCCTTCATTGCAGCTAGGTGCGCCAGAGTGCCGCCGATCATGCCGGAGCCGATCAGCGCAATTTTATTTCGTGCCATGCGGGAGTATCCTTAAATGTGCGCCAAAAAACGTCAGAAGACGCCAGATAGGTGAGACAAGATAGGGAAAGGCGCAGTAAAGAGACCTTCAAGCGCCACTCCCACTTGAATTGCCTGCGTCGTTTACTGCACTGCACCCTATTTCGCAAGATGCTCTAAGGCCCGTTTCGACTATCCTTTTGTAGCATACGCGCGCTAGGCGATAGCATGGCCTTGGCCCAGATAGTCCGCCGATTGCATTTCCATCAACCTTGAGATCGTCCGATCGAATTCGAACCGGCCCGTGCCTTTTTCATACAGGTCTTGCGGCAAAGCATCGGCGGCCATGAAAAGCTTCACCTTCTGCTCATAAAGCGCATCAATCAAAGTGATGAAGCGCATCGCCTCATTGCGGTTTTCAGGGCCTAGTTTTGGCACGCCTACGATGATGAGGGTGTGGAAGCGCCGGGCGATGGCCAGATAGTCTTCTGGCCCGAGCGCCTGCGCGCACAGACGCTTAAAGGAGAAGACCGCGACGCCCCGCAAGGCCTTGGGCACAAATATCTCGCGCCCCTTTACGGTCACGCTATCCGTTGGCACGGTATCAGCATCATCCACATCATGATCCGTGAGCCGGAAGAACACCTCGCGCAGCGCATTCGTCGCCTCAGGGCCATTGGGCACATGATAGCTTTCAAGCCCAGCCATGCGCTCAAGCCGGTAATCCGTCGGCCCATTCAGCTCAACGATATCGAGCTGCTCTTCCAGCAGCGCAATGAAGGGCAAAATGATGGTGCGGTTGATGCCGTCTTTATAGAGGTCGGTTGGCGGCCGGTTGGAGGTTGTGACCACCACAACGCCAAGGCCCAGAAGCTCTGCAAACAGCCGCCCCAGGATGCCAGCGGTCGCCACGTCTTGCACTTGCATTTCATCGAAGCAGAGCAGCGTGCCGCTTTGCGCAAGCGCTTTGGCCACCGGGGGGATTGGGTCGTCTGACCCGGGTTCAGCGCCGAAGGCTATACGCTCCTTGCCTGCCATTTTGCGAAAAGCGCCGATCTGGTCGTGTACGTCAGCCATGAAATCATGGAAGTGAACGCGGCGTTTGGAGACGATAGGGGCATGCTCATAAAATAAATCCATCAGCATGGATTTACCGCGCCCCACACCGCCCCACAGATAAAGGCCGCGCGGCGCCCCAGAGCCGCCGCCCGAAAGCAGACGGCGGAAAAAACCACTGCGACCAGCGCCTGGGCGATAGCCATCTAGCGCAGCCTCAACGGCGGCCAAAGCTTCAATACCCCTCGCTTGGTCAGCATCGGCGGCCAATTCACCGGCATCCAGCAGCGCTTGATAAGCGGATTTTAAGGTCTCAGCAGTCATGGCGCATGTCTATGGCGAAGGCGGGCGCGAAGCTCAAAGCCAAAATGCTAACGCGCAGAGATTTTGCGCAAGACGCCCGTGACGCTGAGAATGGCCCCCGCCTCTTGCTTTAAGATGGCGCGCACAAACACCATCTTGCCGGTTTCGCGCATCACCTCGCCTTCCGCGAGGACAGGCTCGCCTGGTTTGCCCGGTCCTAAAAACTCAAAGTTGCAAGAGACGGTCGCACCGCGCGCTGTTTCAAAAGAGCGCCAGGCGATGGCGTACAGCGCCATATCAGCAAACGCCATAAGAAAGCCGCCATGCAGCACATCGCCTGGATTGGTGTGCCGCCGCGCCGTGTCAATGGCGACGATGATTTGGCCGTCCTCGCCATCGCGCCAATATAGGCTCCCCAAAGCAGTGTCTGGAAAGCGCCCGTCGGCTTTGTTGGCCCAGCGCCTCCAGCCCGCATAGGGCCCGTCTTCCTCAATTAATACTCTTGGCATCACAGTTCAAAAATAGGGTCATTTGCAACTGTCCTAGCATGGATTGCTAGGCATCACAGGGCCTGTTTAGATAGTGAATCTGAGCATTCACTTGGGACCGAGTGCGCTGGACTAGAGCTCGAAGCGAGAGAGTTGGCCGGGTACGCTGCGTCCGTATCAAAACTGTCCGCACGAAGCCAACGATCAAAGCGCGCCTTGAGCGTCGACCAGTCATGGTCCAAGAGGGAATACCAAATGGCATCGTTGTCGGGCGCCTGCCATGGCAGCCTATAAGCCTTACAGGTGCCGTTGCCTGAAAGGGCTGCAGGCAAACGCGGTTACCGACGAGTTGGCGGTCGCCAAAACCAGGGCGCTGCGTCCAAGGTGTCAAGTCTGTCACGGGCGAGCCCTCTTCCTTAAACGCGCAGACGGTCGGTAAGCGACCCGGTGGCGACGCACAACGGTGATGCCGCCGTATCCGATAGAAATACCTGAAGCTTCTGAAACATTTTTGAGTGGCACTTAAAAATTGCATGCGGGGGTGAACTGAACAGAACGACACGGCGTATCTCAGTGCAAATTAGCCGCATCCAAGATGAGGAGAATGCGCCCCGGCTTTGACACCAGCATATTCTTGGCCCGGTCAGTCGGGGGATGGGCCAAACAAAACACTGAAAACCCAATTCTTTTTTGCAAGGCCGCGCAGACTAAGCGCGCCCAAAACTGGAGACATTCGTCCATGTTTCAAAAAACACGCATCCTTTGCACCCTTTGCGTTGCGGTTCTATCGGTAGCGCTCGGCACACCAGCAGCCGCACAGGCCCAAGGCCGCCCCTCTGGCCCGCCGCAAGGCCAGCCAGATAGCTTCACTTATGGCCTTGGTGTTGGCGTTGCGCCCCGCTTTCCGGGCGCGGACAGCTATGCCCCGCTCCCTTTCCCACTCATCAATTGGGTCAAAAACGGGCGCACGCTGCGCAACAACGGCTTTGGCGTAGAATATGATGTGACCAAAGGCACCAAACTCGACTTCGGCCCCATCCTGCGCATCAACGGCGGCCGCGATGATTTAAACAACGCCAATGACGCTGTCATTGAAGCCTTGGGCCAAGTAAGCCTCACCGCGGAAGTCGGCGCCTTCATTGCCACAACGCGGCCCATCTCCACCAGCCGCCAAGGCCCGCCGCTCCTTTTCACCGCCCGCGCGTCTTTCGTTCAAGCCATCAGCGGCCATGACGGCTTCCTCATCGAAGGCGCAGTCGGTCTTGTGCGCCCCTCACGCAAATGGACGACCTCCGTCTCTGCAACGGCAACCGTAGCTTCGGGCAACTATCAAGACGCCTTCTTCAGCGTCAACAGCGCCCAATCTCTTGCCAGCGGCCTGGCTGAGTTCGATGCTGATGCAGGCCTGCGCGATGTCGGCGTCACCTCCTTCATCCGCTACGCCATCAATCCCAAATGGTCCGTCAACACCATAGCCAGCTACAGCCGGCTTGTGTCTGACGCAGCTGATAGCCCGATTGTCACGGAACGTGGGTCAGCTAATCAGGCGTTCTTTGGGCTGAATGTGGCGTATACTTGGCGTTAGGTGCCCGGCTCAAAGAAATAGCTTAACAATCCCAATTAAGGCTAAGGTGGCCCCCGAGGCCACCACCATCGGATAGAACGCCTTTTCTAACCTAATTTTGTCTGTTTCGGCATTTATGCGGGCTGTTTCAGCGATCAACTTCGCTATTTCAGCGTCGACCCGCCTCGCTGCTTCATCGGTCATATTCAGCCACCCTCATGTATAGGAACATAAGGTGAATACGAGCCTCAGTCAAGCGCAGCTGTCTAAACCTGCCGCTCCAGCATCATTTTCTTGATCTCGGCAATCGCCTTGGCAGGGTTCAAGCCCTTCGGGCAGGCATTGGCGCAGTTCATGATGGTATGGCAGCGGTAGAGGCGGAAGGGGTCTTCCAGGGCGTCTAAGCGCTCGCCGGTGTTTTCATCCCGGCTATCAGCCAGCCAGCGATAGGCTTGCAGGAGGATGGCCGGGCCAAGATATTTATCGCCATTCCACCAATAGGAGGGACAGCTGGTCGAGCAGCAAGCGCACAAGATGCACTCATAATAGCCGTCGATCTTCTCGCGCTCTTCTTTGGATTGAAGACGCTCCTTGCCAGTCGGCGTAGGCGTTTCGGTTTGCATCCAAGGCTTGATGGAGGCGTATTGGGCGTAAAAGTGCTTAAAGTCCGGCACCAGGTCTTTGATGACCTCCATATGCGGCAGCGGGGTGATGCTGATGGTGCCTTTGCAGTCTTCAATGGCCGTGGTGCAGGCCAGGCCATTGACGCCGTTCATGTTCATGGAGCAAGAGCCGCACACGCCTTCGCGGCAGGACCGGCGATAGGTCAGCGTCGGGTCAATGATGTTTTTGATATAGCCAAGCGCGTCCAACACCATAGGGCCGCACTCATCCATGTCGACTTCATAGGTGTCCATACGCGGGTTTTGGCCATCATCTGGGTTCCAGCGATAAACCTTAAAGGTCCGCGTATTGGTCGCGCCATCAGCGGCAGGGTGTGCCTTGCCCTTGCCAATTTTTGAGTTCGCGGGGAGGGAAAATTCAGCCATCGAACAGGTGAACCTCTTTTACAAAATCTGGAGTGAAATAGGCGCGCTCAGTAAACGCGCGCCTTTGGCTTGATATAATCAATATCTTCGCTGAGCGTGTAATCATGCACAGGGCGATAATCGATGTTAACGCCGCCGTCTCGCACCCAGGCGAGAGTGTGTTTCATCCACTCGCCATCATCGCGGCTCTCATAGTCCTCATGCATGTGCGCGCCGCGGCTTTCCTTGCGGTTGGCGGCGGAATACATGGTGGCCATGGCTTGCGGGACCATGTTGTCCAGCTCGAGCGTCTCGATCAGGTCCGTGTTCCAGACCAGAGAGCGGTCGGAGACCTTCAGGTCCGCCATGGACTGGTAGACCGCATCGATCTTCGCTTTGCCTTCTTGCAGGATTTCATCCGTCCGGAACACGCCGCAATTGCCCTGCATGGTTTTTTGCATGTTAAGGCGCGCTTCTGCCGTTGGCGTGGAGCCATTGGCATTGCGGAAGCGGTCTAGCCGGGTGAGCGCTAAGTCAGCGGCATCCTCCGGCAGATCGGGCTGTTTGGAATTGGGCTCCACGATGTTGGAGACGCGGTGACCCGTCGCGCGGCCAAAGACGACCAAGTCAATCAGCGAATTTGAGCCCAGACGGTTCGCCCCATGGACAGAAACGCAGGCAGACTCCCCAACGGCAAACAAGCCCGGCACCACCGTATCAGGATCGCCGTCCTTTAAGGTGACGACTTCGCCATGATAATTGGTTGGGATGCCGCCCATATTATAGTGCACTGTCGGCACCACAGGGATCGGGGCTTTGGTGACATCCACGCCCGCAAAAATCTTCGCCGTTTCGGAAATGCCAGGCAAACGCTCCGCCAAAATGTCCGCATCAATATGATCGAGGTGCAGGAAGATATGGTCGTTTTCTTTGCCAACACCGCGGCCTTCGCGGATTTCCTGACTCATGGAGCGGGAAACGACGTCCCGGCTGGCCAAGTCTTTCGCAGATGGCGCATAGCGCTCCATAAAGCGCTCACCTTCTGAATTGGTGAGATAACCGCCTTCGCCGCGCGCGCCTTCCGTGATGAGGACGCCAGCGCCATAAATACCCGTCGGGTGGAACTGGACGAACTCCATGTCTTGTACAGGAATACCAGCCCGCAATGCCATGCCGCCGCCATCGCCGGTGCAGGTATGGGCTGAGGTGGCAGAGAAATAGGCCCGGCCATAGCCGCCCGTGGCAAGCACAACAGACTTCGCGCGAAAACGGTGGATGGTGCCGTCTTCCATGCACATGGCGACAACGCCGCGGCATTCGCCATCGACCATGATCAGATCGATTGCGAAATACTCGATGAAGAAGTCAGCGTCATATTTCAGCGACTGCTGATACAGCGCATGCAGCATGGCATGGCCCGTCCGGTCAGCGGCAGCACAAGTACGCTGCGCGGCAGGGCCTTCTCCCATATTTTGCGTCATGCCGCCAAAGGCACGCTGATAAATCTTGCCTTCCTCGGTGCGCGAAAAAGGCACGCCATAATGCTCGAGTTCGTAAACAGCGGCGGGCGCTTCCTTGCAGAGATACTCAATGGCATCCTGATCGCCCAGCCAGTCAGACCCTTTGACGGTGTCATACATGTGCCACTGCCAGGCATCCGGACCCATATTGCCCAGCGACGCCGCAATGCCGCCCTGTGCTGCGACCGTGTGCGAGCGCGTTGGGAACACCTTTGTAATGCAAGCCGTCTTCAGGCCGTTTTCCGCAATGCCCATCGTGGCGCGCAGGCCAGATCCGCCTGCGCCAATAACCACGGCGTCATAAGTATGATCAATGATTTGATAAGCGTCTGACATGTCTTACGCCCCAAAAGCTATTTTTAACACCGAGAACAAACACGCTGCTGATAAGAGCGCCGTTCCAAAATTCAAAGCGACGATCCCAGCAATCCTAAGCGCGCCATGTAAATAATCTTCTATCACCACCTGAATGCCGAGCCGCATGTGGTAAAATGCCGTCCCTATGAGGACCAGCATGATGACGGAGACGAGCGGCTGACTGATCCACGCCGTCGCCTCTTCAAAGCTCGCGCCGCGCAAGCCAATGAGCGACACGACAAACCAAATCATGAGCAGCAGCATGCCAATCGCCGTGACGCGCTGAAGCCACCAATGGTGCGTGCCAGACTTTGCAGAGCCAAGGCCGCGCACGTGGCCAAGAGGGGTTTTTAAACTCATCGTCCGTCTCCCTAGCCCAGCAACACAGCGGCCCAAACAAGGGCGGTGAGACCAAAAGACCCAACAAATGTGAACCACGCGAATTTGCGGCTGTCATCGACTTTGAGAGCCGCGCCCGTGTCCATCACCAGGTGCCGCACACCGCTCATCATGTGTTGAAATAGCGCCCAAGTGAACCCGATAAGGATCACCATACCAATGAGGCTGCTCGCCAAAGACATGAAGAGAGACCAGCTCTCCGGCCCACTCGCCAAGGCAATCAAGCCCCACGTCAGCAGCGCCGTGCCCGATGTCAGCGCCAGCCCCGTCAAGCGATGCAGCGTCGACACAACCATGGTCGGCGTCCATGCATAGACCTGCAGATGTGGCGACAAAGGCCGCGAAACCGGCCGGTTCACATCACTCATTCTTCCCTCATAATGCGAATAATTATCAGTAAAATCATGTAGATATGGCACGTATGTAAGCGGCAAGCTAATAAGAGGCAACCGCCTAAAAGTAAATTAACGGTAACAGCTACCAGCTCTATCAGTGCAGCAACTTTATTGACACGTGTCGGGCACTATGGTGGCCTACCCTGGGTAGTAAAGAATGGCAGGTACACATGCGGTGGCAACGCGCTCTTGGCGTATTCGTAGTTTTTGTTGGTATTGCAAGCGTGGGCACTCAAGCGAGTGCCGCACCGGACGGCGTACCGCCAGTTTATCCCGTGGAGGCGTTTGCGAAGCTGCCGGTGATAACGCAGCCTCAATTGTCGCCGGATGGACAGTCGATTGCTTACATCACAACGGTGGTCAATGGCCGCAAAATGGTCGTGGCGCACCCAGTGCAAGGCTATGATCCCAACCGCTCCATAAAACTACCGCCATTGGAAGAAGCAGACATCGCCAGATATGCTTGGGCCAATAACGATACGCTACTGGTTACCTACACATTTTACGGCGCCAATATTTTTTATCGTGGTGCGCGGATGGAACAATCGCGACTGGTGTCCGCTTCATTCGGCGGGAAAGCCTTTAATCTCGTGAGGGCTTCCGGCGATCAAAAACGCAGATATCGGGTGACTGAAGCGGCATTCGCTGCAACGCAAAGCGATATTATTGATTATCTGCCCGATGATCCCAACCACATACTCCTTGCAATTGATGATGACATGGATGGTGACCCCGATATTCGGAAGATCGATGTGCGCACGGGCGACTATTCGCGCGTCAGGAGCGGCCGCAAAGACATTTATAATTGGCTGACGGATAGATCAGGCAAACCCGTGCTTGGCTATAGCTTACACGAGTTCGAGCCGCATCTTGTGATCGACAAATCGAAGGCAAAGATTTGGTCTGAAGACGCAATCTACGCCTTGCTCGACAAGGATTATAGCCCAGTCGATATCCATGAAGACGGGGTCAGCGCCTTGTTCGTAGCGCCCAATGAACACGGACGATCCAGCCTCGGACGGTTTGATCTTCGGACTGGGGATTTGATGGAATGGATCTACTCCAACGAACGCTATGACATCGATAAATTCTACTGGTCCGACATTGATGGCCAACTGGTCGGAACAGGGTATGTCGACCAGACCTCCAAGCAGGTTTTTCTGGGCGGCATGGAAAAACGGGTCAGTGCAGCCGTTGATCGTGCCCTGCCTAATGCCACGAACAGGATATTAAGCTCCGATAAAAAAGGGGAACTGTGGCTTTTCCGCTCTCAGAAAACTGGCGAGACACCCAAACTCTATTCTCTCAACATGTCGACAAAAACGATGTCGATCTTTGCGGCGCCCTATGCGGCCATAGAAGATGGGCATGTGGCGCCAGTCTCCAACCATATGGTGGAAATGCGAGACGGTTTAAATATCGAGGTGTTTGTAACGACGCCCATCGGCCGAGGCAGCAGAAACCTCCCAGCAATTATGTTGCCACATGGCGGGCCATGGTCACGCGATAGCGCTCAGTTTGATTACTTAGCTCAGTTTTTTGCCAATCGAGGCTATGTGGTCTTACAGCCCAATTTCCGTGGCTCCAGTGGCTACGGCCAAGCCTTCGAAGACCTTGGCGACCAAGAATGGGGCGGCGCCATGCAAGATGATGTGACCGATACAGCGGCCTGGGCGATTGAAAGCGGGCTGATTGATAAAAACCGCATGTGCGTCGTCGGCTGGTCCTATGGAGGCTATGCGGCCCTGATGGGCGCCGTCAAAACGCCGGATTTGTTTCAGTGTTCAGTATCAATAAACGGCGTCGCGGACCTTCCGCTTATTTGGTCTGATGACCGCAAATTCATTTGGTACAAACGCTTCCGTGAATCCATCGGTGAGAATCGCTCAGACCTGAAAGAAGTTTCACCTTATCACCGGGCAGAGGAGATAAGCATCCCTGTCCTTCTCGTCGCGACGCAAGATGATGCCCGCGTCAACTACAAACACTCGAAACGCATGCATAAGCGGCTGAAGAAGCTGAAAAAAGAAAGCGAATATCTGGAAATGCCACTCGGCGGCCACAGCATCGATATTGATGAGGCGCGCATAAAAATGTTTGAAGCGATGGACGCCTTTATGGCGCGCCATCTGGCCGTCGAAGAGGGGCGTTAGAGACGCTTTTCAGTCAGAGGTACTTTGGTTGGGGTCTTTTGGAGATGTCCTCAATAAGAGAAAGACGTCTTTTTAAAGTCATCTCCAGTATGGCTAGTTGTTCTTGCGTGAGAGAAGAGTTATCGCCGTTATGGATATTTGGTTTCGGTAACCGGGGGTCAGCTGGACTGGTCATCACTGCTAGACCATAGGCTGATTTTATCTAGAGCGCTACAATCGTATTTCATTCATGCTCCTCATTCGCAGCAATTGGCTCACTCAGCGTCACCAGACGTTTGGCGTTTTCCACATGCAGCGCTTCGATGAGCTTGCCATCGACCACCACGACGCCCTTGCCCTCTGCTTCTGCCTCAGCATGGGCGGCAATGATGCGGCGGGAGAGGTCGACTTCGTCTTCATCGGGCGCGAAGAGGCGGTTGGTGGCGGCGATTTGGTTGGGGTGGATGAGGGTTTTGCCGTCAAAGCCCATCTGCGCGCCTTGGCGGCAGCTTTCGGCGAGGCCAGTTTCGTCTTTTAAATCAAGATAAACACCGTCCAGGATGCTAAGCCCTTCGGCGCGGGCGGCCAGCAGGCAAAGCGATAAACTGGTCAGAACCGGCAAGCGCTGGGGCGTGTGATGCGCGTGCAGGTCTTTGACGAGGTCGGATGTGCCCATGACAAAGCAGCTGAGCTTGTCATGCGCCTCTGCGATTTCGAGGGTCCTGAACATAGCCCGCGGGGTTTCCATCATGACCCAGATTTCGGTCCATTCAGGCGCCTTGTAGGATACCATCATCTGCGCCAGCGTTTGCACTTCGGCGGCGCTTTCCACCTTTGGCAGCAGAATGGCATTTGGCCCAGCGGCGCAGGCGGCTTTGATGTCAGCCTCAGCCCAATCGGTATCCAGGCCATTAACCCGGACAACGAGCTCGCGCGGGCCATAGCCTCCCGCCTCGACTGCCGCGCAGACTTGGTCTCTAGCAACCGATTTCGCATCCGGCGCCACAGCATCTTCTAAATCGAAAATATAGCCGTCGGCAGGCAGGGTCTTGGCTTTTTCCAAAGCGCGCGGGTTAGACCCCGGCATATAAAGAACGGAGCGGCGGGGGCGGATTTGAGCGGACATCGGCAACCTTTATTCAACCGGTAGTGAGATATATGCCGCGTGCATAGCGTGCAGGCGCGCTTAAGAGCAAGAGGGCGCAAGACTTGCGGCGGCTGTTTGCGCACATTAGGTTTACTAGGGCAGTGAGGAGGGCGCCCCCATGATATTTAACCTCTTGATAGGCTTACTTCTTATCGTCATCGGCGCTGAGGCGTTCCTGCGCGGCGCGGGCACTTTGCGCAAGCATTTTGCCCTGCCGAGCTTTGTTGTCGGCCTGATTTTAATAGGATTTGGCACGTCGCTGCCGGAACTGGCCGTTGGCATCGGCGCCACCCTGGCCCGTTTTGAAGGCGTGGCCCTTGGCCTGCTGCTTGGCAGTGTTATTGTGAACATGGCCCTCATCCTGGGCTTATGCGCGCTCATTGAACCGATCCGCATGTCCAGCAAAGCCATTGGCCGCGATGGCGCCGCAACAGTGATTGCCGCGCTTTACCTGCTGCTCGGCACGTTGATGGAGCCGACTGGCCTTGTCTGGCCGCTGATTGGGCTTGCGCTTTTCGCACTCTATGTGGCGCTCACTTTCTTTGAGGAGCGGCGCTTGTCCGGCACTGGCGTCATGGCCCGAAAGGCGGAGTTCGTCCGCACCGGCCCGGCCAAAATGGCTTTAGGCCTCGGCCTAGTCGTCCTTGGTCTTGGCGGCATCATTTATGGGAGCGCAAAGCTCATTGAGGGCAGCGTTGGCTACGCAGCGGACTTGGGCCTTCCCCTCACCGTCATTGGGCTTGCCCTGCTGGCCGTCATTACGTCCATTCCCGAGGCCGTGGTGAGCATTCACAGCACCATCAAAGGCAAGGGCGATGTGGCTGTCGGCAATGTGCTTGGCTCAAATGTGTTCAACATGCTGTGCGTGCTCCCCATCTGCCAAATTTTGATGCCTGGCGGGGAGAGTTTCTTTACTGGGCCCTGGGCCATGCACGCCTTCGCCGCGCTTATGGTCAGCCTCGTCGCTTATCATTTCATCGTTAGCGACAAGACCATCAGCCGCGCGGAAGGTGCGGTCTTACTCATGGTCTACGCCGGGTATTTGCTGGCTGCGGTCTATCAATAACGGCTTTACCAACCGCAGCTGCGCCCAGCATTCTCTTTGTTGAGGAAGTCAGCAACTGGCGCGTAATATTCCAGCAAGGCGGTCGCATCCATCTCCCGCGTCCCGGTGAAGGCTTCAAGCGCATCCGGCCATGGCTTGGACGCCCCCAGTTCCAGCATGGCGTTAAACGCCTCCCCCACTGCGGCGCTGCCATAGATGGAACAACGGTGGAGCGGGCCCTCCCAACCCACCATATCGCAAGCGGTTTTGTGGAATTGGAATTGCAGGATGCGCGCCAGGAAGTAGCGCATATAGGGCGTGTTGCCCGGGATATGATATTTGGCGCCCGGGTCAAATGCGTCGCCCGGCCGGTCCACAGGCGGCACGACGCCCTGATAGCGCGTCCGCAGCGCCCACCAGGCCTCGTTATAGTCGTCAGGCGAAACCGCGCCTGAGAAGACCTGCCAGCGCCATTTATCAATGAGCAACCCAAAGGGCAGAAAGGCAACTTTATCCAGCGCGCTTTGCAGCAACAGGCCCAAGTCCGCCTCTGCCGGCGGCACGTCCGCTGCGTCTAGGAGCCCGATTTGAACCATGTATTCAGGCGTCACCGACAGGCCAATCATATCACCGATGGCTTCATGAAACCCATCATTGGCCCCGGTGCGATAGAGATAGTCTTTGGCTTTGTAAGCACGCTGATAATAATTGTGGCCAAGCTCATGATGGACGGTTTGAAAATCATCCGCGTTGACCTTGGTGCACATCTTGATGCGGATATCATCCTCATCATCAATGTTCCAGGCCGAGGCGTGGCAGACCACCTCCCGATCCTGTGGCTTGGTGATGAGAGAGCGCTCCCAGAAGGTTTGAGGCAGCGGGTCAAAGCCAAGCGAAGAGAAAAACGCCTCCCCGGCCTGCACCATTTTCAGCGCATCATAGCCGGCCTCTTGCAAAACGACCGTGCCATCAAAGGGCGCGCCAGCCTCCTCCGGCGCGATCAATTCATAGATATTACCCCATTGCTGGGCCCACATATTGCCAAGCACATGGGCGGGGATTGGCCCCTCTTGCGGCACGACGTCGGCGCCATAATGTCCAGATAATTCAGCGCGCACATAGCAATGCAACTCTTCATAGAGCGGGGCTACATCACTCCACAGCCGCTCGACCATGGCCACAAACGCATCCGGGTCCATGTCATAGCCCGAGCGCCACATCTGGCCCACATCGCCATAGCCCAGCTCGCGCGCACCTTCATTGGCAATCTCAACCATGCGCGCATACTCGCTTTTCATGGGCTTCGATATCTCGCGCCAACTGGTCCACATTTCCTTGAGCGCGGCATCGCTGCGCACGGTAGCCATCAATTCTTCTAAGTCAACGCCCGGCGTGACAGCGCCTTGATAAGTGCCTTTGCCCGTGCTGTAGGTGGTGCTGAGGCTGGTTGTAATGCCGCTTAGCTCTTGAGCCGCGCCGGGTTTTTCCGGCGCCGGGATGGTAATGCGGCCACGCAGCATATCCATTTTGCGCCGCAGCTCCGGGGGCAAATCAAGGCCTTGGAATTGCTTAGTCGCATTGGCGAGCCGCACCGCTTCAGCCTTCACCTGCGCGCCCACCCTCGCCTTAAGCCAATTGGTGTCATAGGTAATGAAGTTGGCATTGACCCAGCTCACATGAGAGGAGAATTCGCTGTTTTCGGCCAGCGTCTGCTCCGCATCCGCCATGAACTGGGCGGCTTTCTCAGCCGTGATCGGCGGGTCCGCTGTCTCCGTTTCAGGCGCGCAGTGCACCAAGGCAAGAGCGCTCAAGCAGGTCATCAAAGTCGTCTTAAAGGGCAAACGCGGCATGGCAGATCCTCGTTAGTGTCGGCCAAATCAAATCACAGCCAGCCGCTGTCTGGCAAAGGCTTTTGCTGAAACAAAAGGCCAGTTCCCGGAAAGAATAGTTGCGCCATGGCTGCCTGTGCCAGACTCTAGGCGGGCATGGAGGGAAACAGCATGAGCGAACACACATTGGAGGGCCGCGCAGCCCTTGTCACAGGCGCATCCAGTGGCATTGGCGCTGCTATCGCGGTGGCGCTAAGCAAAGCAGGTGCAATGGTCACCATTCTAGGCCGCAATGAGGCCGGTCTTGCCGAAACCCTGAAAGCCATGGCGCCTTCAGGCGCTTCAGAAGGCCAAATGTTAGTGGCTGATTTAAGCCAGCCGGGCGCCGCAGCAGCCGCTGTTGACCGCGCTGCCGATGACGCTGGCCACCTTGATATTCTGGTGAACAACGCCGCCGTGTTCCACACGGGAAGCGTCGCCGAGCAGACGGCGCAGATGTGGCATGACATGTTCCAAGTGAACGTCCTATCGCTCTTAGAAGCCAGCCAAGCAGCCATCGCCCGCATGCGCGCGCAGGGTACGCCAAGCCACATCGTGAATATCTCTTCCATGTCCGCCCGCATGGATCCAGGCGGTGTCTATGGCGCCACCAAAGCGGCGGTCGACAAAGTCTCTGAACAGCTGCGCTTTGAGCTGGAAGGCGATGATATTCGCGTCGTTAACATCGTTCCCGTCGCTTTTGCCACCAATCTGTGGCGCTATATGTCAGACGAGCAGCGCCAAGGTCTCCTCGCCGCATTTGAGCGCGCCCCTGTTGAGCCCGACGCGGATGGCCGCACACCCCTTGTTGGCTTGCCAGATGATATCGCACGCGCTGTCGTCTTCGCCGTAAGCCAGCCAATCAACCTCAACATAGGCGAGATGATTGTCCGCCCGGCTATGAATACGCAGGTTTAGGCAAAGTCACGCCGGCACCAGGATGACTTTGCCTTGACGGTCAGCGCCCGTGCGCGCGGCATGCCGCAGGGCATCTGCGGCCTGGCTGAAAGGATAAATGCCGGCAATCTGCGCATCCAGCTGGCCGGACGCCACAGTCTCATCGAGACCTTGGCGCATGGTGGCAAGACCTGCCGTATCTAAGCGCTCCATGGCAAAATTGGTCAGTACGCCGCGCAGCCGCACGTCCCGGAAGACCAAATCAGGATAGGCAAGGGCGGGCGGCTCCTTTGACAGAATCCCGTAGGACAAGACCAGGCCGTGATTGGCAACACAGGCCCCAAGCCGCGTCGTCGCTGCCCCGCCGATAGCGTCTATGGCAAGCTTGGGTGGGTCAGGCGCCAGGGCATCCACCTGCGCTTTCAAATCAGGCCCATCCAGCAACACATGCGCCCTGCCCTTTGCTTTTAAATCCGCAACAAGTTCTGGTCGCCGCACCACATGGATAGCGTTGATACCAGCCTTACTGGCGAGCAGGTCAACATAGCCGCCTACATTGGAATTTGCCGCGTTTTGGATGACCCAATCACCAGGGGCGAGTGCATCATAGGCATGCAGCAGCAGATAGGCCGTGGCCAAATTGATTGGCACTAGCGCAAGCTGCTCGGCGGCCACATCATCCGGCGCAGCAACCAATTGGTCAGCCGCAACAGCGCGGCGCTCCTGCCAAGCGCCATAGCCGATGGGGAGAAAAACACGGGTACCCACCTGCCAATCCGTCACATCGCTGCCGCAAGCAGAAATGCGCCCCACCCCTTCAAAGCCGCCCACCCCCGGCGGCAAGGGGAAGAACGGCATGTCGGCCCGCATCCCCAGGAAGTACCCAAAATGAATTGGAGCAGCCTCAAAGGCAACCACGACCAGGCATGGCAGCGGTGTTGGCTCAGGCAAGTCTTCCACGGCCACCACGTCCCATGGTTCGCCATGCTGTTTGTAGCTGACTGCTTTCAACCGTTCCTCCTAACGTCACGAACCTGCTCTTACAGGTAGCGCTAAATCCAAGAATAGAAGAGGTTTTCACATAGGACGACGGTTGGAGCGCATTTGATTATTGAGCACCCGTTCGCCCTGGGCAGCGTCGAAGGACCGGTCGCAGCTGGACCGGGCTTCGACACGCTCAGCCCGAACGGCCAGAGCCTAATCAAGCCCGGAGCTAATGAAAATCCCGGCTTTTCGGAATCACGCGCACATTGCGCGGGTGCGTCCGGCCGACGGATTGGCTGTTATGTGCTGGTCGTTCTGGAAGCGGCCTTAAGATTTCATCCGCCCGCGACATCTGCGGATGGACCTCGCTATCATCTTGCGTGAGGCGGTCCAAATCAGCGGTGCAATCCATCAAATCATGGGCCACGAAATGGGTCACATTGTTCGCGCTTTGCACTTGGCCTTTGATAAATAAGAGCCGCGCCGTCATCACCACTTTGCGGAATTTTTCCAGCATTTTCGGCCAGACAATGATGTTGGCAACGCCCGTTTCATCCTCAATAGTGACGAACACGACGCCCTTGGCCGTGCCTGGCCGCTGACGCACCAAAACGACCCCTGACACAGCCGTCCGCGTCCCATTTTTCATGTCATAAATAGACGTGCAAGGCCGCGCACCCATGTCAGAAAAGCGGCTGCGCAAGAACTGAACGGGATGGGCTTTTAACGACAGACGCAGCGTCTGATAGTCCGCCACCACATGTTCTGACAGCGGCATCTCTGGCAAATCCGTATGCGGGTCAGCGCCTTCTGGCCGGGTCTCCACATGGGCAAATAGCGGCAAGTCTGGCGCGTCCTTGAGCCTGCGCTCCTGCCACAGGGCTTGGCGCCTATCAAGGCCCATGGACCGGAAAGCGTCTGCCGCTGCCAGTTTTTCAATCAGATGGACAGGCAAGCGGGTCCGCTCATGAAAATCCGTCATGTCCGTAAACGGCATATCCCGCGCCGCTTCTAGCTGCTCAGCCGCAGCCTCAGGAAAACCATCGACCTGCCGGAAGCCAAGGCGCAGGGGGTGGCTAGACCTTTCCCCACCCCAACCCCTCCCCTGAAGGAGAGGGGCTTTTGCCATTCTGCTCCCCTCTCCTTCAGGGGAGGG
>CAKZYD010000155.1 GCA_937884085.1 uncultured Sphingomonadales bacterium
GCCGAGAAAAGCCATCAGGATCAGGCATAGCCAAAGCGTATGCGCGAACTTGGTCGCAGACTTATGCCCCTTGGCAACCAGTGCGTTACCCGCGTCAGGCTCGGTGTCTAGTTTACCAAAGCCTTGAACCCAAAGGGCCACTGAGCCACGCAAAAGCAGGCCTAGGCCAATCACGACAGCAAAGAGGACAAGCTTAAGCGCAAGCCAGACTTCGCCTGTCCAGGCGCCTGTCACAAAGCTGACAGCGGCCAAACCCAAGAGTCCTGCAATCACAGCCCAACGAACGGCGAGGTCCAGTTTCTTCAGCCCAAGATTCTGCGGCTGCTTGTGAACCGTCCACATCAAGACGAACCAGCAAAGCGCTATGGCCCAAATGAGCGTCAATCCCCACGTCGGAAGGCTTGCCCAACCGGTCGCTCCAGCCAGGCTAAACCCGACGGGCAGCATCAATATGAGCGAAGACCTGGGGAACATGTCGAGCTTCATAAGAAGCTCTAGAAAGCGCAGTCGCTCTGGCTTTTCAAGGTCAGGACGAGCGACATATTTGGCAGTGTAATACACCCCCAAATCAGCGCCCAGCCAAAAGACGAAGAGCACCAAATGCGCCAGCGTTAGCCAGGAAATGGCACTGGTCATTAGTGCATTTCCTCTCCGCCGGAAACATTGAGACCTTCGCCCGTCACATACTGCGCTGCATCAGACGCTAAGAAGGCGCAGGCCGTTGCCGTATCCGTTCCAAGGCCTGGGCGACCCATGGGGTTGCGCGCCTTCATATTCTCCAAATAGTCCTCAACGCTGAGGCCAAAGAACTTGGAGAAATACTCATTCTGCTTGGCGCCAAGACCGGTCGTCACATGATTTGGGCAAACGGCATTGACCGTGATGCCAAGCTTGCCAAGCTCAATGGCGTTAGACCGGGTCAGGCCAATCATACCGTGTTTTGATGCGGTATAAGGCGCCATATGAGGGAAACCGGATTTCGCGGCTTGGCTGGCAATGTTGATAATACGCCCGCCAACGCCGGCATCGGTCTGGCCCTGCTTTTCCATTTGCATAGCCGCATATTTGGTGCAGAGAAACGCGCCCATAAGGTTCACGCCGAGCACCGCCATCCACTCATCCTGCGTGACCTCTGTCAGCGGCTTCATGATATAGCCAATACCGGCATTGTTGACGAGGACATCGACCCGGCCGAAGGCATCGACGGCGCCATCAATCAAGGCCTTACAGTCATCTTCCTTTGTGACATCACAGGGAATGACAGCAACCTCTGCGCCGCGGTCTTTAAGCTCGCTAGCAACCTCATCCATGTCTGACGTGGAGCCAATATGCTCTTTACCCATATGTTCCTGCGGCGCCCCTAAGTCAGAGACGACGCATTTTGCGCCCTCGTCGGCAAAGCGCTGCAATATGGCTTGGCCCAGGCCTTTGGGGCGGCCAGAACCAGTGACAACGATGACTTTATCTTTAAGCCCGAAATCCATGACTTAGGCGCTCCCCGCTTCCAGATTGCCCGTCATGATAAAGGTTGGGTTGTCGGCAAGGCTTTGGAACTCGGCCGCAACTTTTTGCATCGTCTCCGAGGACGCATCAGGCCCGAACTGCTCCATATCCGCTACGTCAATCACTTCAATATAAGCATAAGGGGCTGCCGCATCACTGCCGAGCACCCCGGTAGACTTAAACACTTGGAAATCAGCGATGGATTTGAGGCTACGCACATTTGGAATGTCTGTTTCCATGGCCCAGGCTTCATAGTCTTGGGCCGTCACGCCCTCTTTCAAATTGAACAATACGAAAATGCGGGTCATGCGGCCCTCCTCCTTTGCTTATGCGCCAAGCACAGTGAAAATCGTCGCTGCGCTATCCTGAGTGTCGATATCTAAAAGCGCTGTCTCAAGCGTCCCTATGGTTTCTGCAGACAAGTTGCGGTGCGAGAAGCTTGCCGCGAAGCGGAACTTTTCAAGATACGCCGCTTCACGCATCGGGAAGTCCGGTGCGCCATAGATGTGAGGCATGTCGCCCTGCAATACCTCGCCGTTTTTGAGCGTAATGGCGCAAGCTTGTGGCACCATGGCATTGGGGTCTGTGATGGTATTGACCTTGATATCAACACGCCCTGCAAAGTCGGCTAGCATAGGGTCACTGAGATTTTCATCGCTTGGGGCGTCTGGCGAGATCACACCATCACGTAGCGCTAGAGCGCAGAGATAAGGCAGGCAAAGCCGGGCATAAGCGGGCGTCATGCCTGGTTTATAGGGGCGTGCAACGAGCCGATGGATCAGCGGCGTGACAGCACCATCGATCTTAGCAACATCCTCCAAACGCAGGTCGTGTTCGCGGCTTTGCCTGAGCACATATTCGAGGGTCGCGGGGCTAGCCCGTCCTGAGGGATATGGCTTGTGAGATAGCTGCGTGACGGCCCACTGAGACCCCAATCGCTCCGCAACGGCAGCAGCGCTGCCGCCATCTTCCACAATCTTGAAATAGCCAAAAGGGCCATCCAGCACATCATGCGGCCCGCTGAGGCCTGCTTCAGCCATATCGACAGCCGTTATGGCCGACCTAGACCCGATGGCAACTTGCAATGGCAAGGTTATGGAGCCCTCCACATGGGCTTGCATGGTTCCAGACACTTGCGAATAGGCCAGCCCCAAAACATCATCGAAGTGGGCGCGCGGCAGCCCTCTCAAGCGCGCAACCGCTAAAGCTGCGCCGATGGTTCCAGCGTTGGCAGGCCGAAAGAACCTGAGCCCAGAGTCGGCCGCGACACCGAGGCCGGATGCAATATCGACGCCCAAAATGATGGCCGCTGCAAAATCCTGCCCTCTGATCGCGGGTGATTTCGCAGCCTCAGACAAACAGGCCGCAGTGATGACAGACATAGCATGGACGACGGCCGGCTCGTGGACCGCGTCCCACTCGAGATTATGGATGAAAAACCCGTTTAAAAGCCCGGCTGTTGACTGCGGATAGGTGCCTGCGCGCCCAAGGATTGGGATGGCGCCCTCACCCCAGCTTTGCGCTGACGCCACCAATTCATCAGCCCCAGCTGCCGTTGACCCAGCAAGACCGACGCCGACAGTATCTAAAATAAAGACCCGGGCCGCGGCCCAAGCCTCAGCTGGAATGTCAGAGGCAGGCGTCAAAGCAACATGGTCTAAAAGTGCCGACCGGGGGTCCATGGCGTGTTCCTTGCGCTCGCACGGTGTGACCGGAGTGCTAAAGCCAAAAAAAAATTTGTCCAGACAAATACGAAACAAGTTGATTTGTGCGCAGCAATCTTCGCACACTCCGCTCCGAGTTAAGAAGAATTCTACATTTAAATGGCCGATATAGACCCAGAGGCAAAACGCACGCCGCGCTACATAGAGGTGGCCAGTGACCTGCGCCAACGTGTGGAGCGCGGCGAATTTCCCGTCGGTGCGGCGCTACCAACTGAGACTGAGCTCTGCGGTGATTATGGCGTATCTCGCTATACCATCCGCGAAGCCCTACGCCGCCTCCAAGATGCGCAGATTGTGACCCGTCGCCAAGGCTCCGGCACGATTGTTATCAGCCAAGAACGCGCAGCTCTCTTTCAGCAGGAATTGGGCACACTGGAAGACCTGGCGCAGTATTCAAGCGACGTCCGCTTCGAACTGGAACCGGGGCAATAGCGGGCCTTGCCGGAAAGCCTGCACCGCTATGTCGACGCGCACGAAATCACAGACTGGGTCTATCGGCGCGCGCTGGTCTATCAACGCCATTTGCGCCGCCCCGTTGCAGTCTCACACGTTTATATGCCCCCGAAATATGAGGATATTGCTCTAAAAATCGAAGGCAATCGCGGCGTTTTGTTCAATGAGTTCGAAGTCTATTCCGGCCATCCCATTGAACAAGTCGAGCAAGAGATTCGCGCGATCATTTTGGATGATGAAGCCTGCCTGGACCTATCCTGTTCCAAAGGGGAAGCGGGGCTGCGCGCGACACGGGCCTATTTCGATACCGAAGGCCCAGCCATGATCTCCATCTCATTCCACCCAGGCGACCGCTACGCCTATCACATGCGTTTTGACCGCAAATCCTAAGGAGCCGACAATGTTCCGAACATTGCTGACCAGCACATTACTATTCTTAACCAGCCTATCGACGGCGTCCGCAGAGGCGCTTGACCCGTCCAATCCCGATGACGCGATCACCTTGAACCGGAAAATCCACTGCTCCGCAGTCGATGAGAAGCCGATGGTCTATCATTGGCAGGGCCGCCTCTACAGCCGCCGCGAAGGCGAACGCGATACCCATCTGTTCAACCTGCAAGGCATGAATGTGCGCCAATGCATGACCTTGAAGGATGAAAAACGCGGGACCGGCTATCGGATGGTGAGCCGCGAAATCATGCTCTACTTGGACCCGAAAACCAATACAGTCGTCGACAAGTGGGATAACCCCTTCACCGGCGAAACCGTTGACGTGATCCACGTGGCCAATGACCCGGTCAATATGCGCGCACCAACCTTTCCAAAGACTCGCGATGGCAAGGACTTCAGCCTGCCCCTACGCGTCAAAAACGGAAAGGTATTCATGCTGGCTGAAGTGCCGCTGTTTTACACCAACGCGCTTGCCGGCGACTTCCAGACCTATGTCGGCAATCACTATCATGCCATGGAGATCTTCGATTTCATCATGGATGAAGATGACCTGTTTGATGCCAAAGGCACGGAAGCCTATCCCAGCGTCGCCTGGGTACGCATTGCCCAGTGGCTTCCCTGGATGGAGATGGGCTCTCGGCCAGGCTTGATGGTTGCCAATGCTGCTGGCCAAAAACTCAATAGTTTTAATGAGCTACCAGACGTTCTGAAGAGCACAATTAAAGAGCGCTACCCAGAGTATACAGCGCCGCCCCCAGTCACCGACGCAAGGCCCAACGAAACAAGTTGGACCCTGTTCAAGAAAGTCTTGTCGGAGCGGATGGATGAAAAAGCCAGCCCTGCCGGCCATTAAGGCCGCCCTTATAGCGCTACTGTGGATCAGCCCCGCAGCAGCGCAAGATAGTGCCACCTGGGCAGAGACACTCAAGAAGCAGAAGATGCGTCTAGAAACTCTGCTCACAGGGCACTTTGCCAATAAGGAACAGGCGGCCTTTTCCGAAGCGCTTACGAAGCCTGGTGATGCCGCCTTTGACGTCGTCTATAGCCTAACCGTCGCTCCGGACGGGGATGCGCTCAGTGTCGTGTCCACCAATGGTGCATTGGTGCCAGCAATGACCTGGACGGCGGCAATAAAGGATCAATCCTTGCACATTGAAAGCGATGGCCCGTGCAGAGGCGCTGCCAGCGCTTTCCTGGATGGTTTCGTGATTGATTTCGACAAAGCCTGCCCGCTGGCGGAGGCCACCATCCTACCGCAGGGGATCTATTTGGCCGCCACCGAAGACCGCCCAGCGCTGCACATGACCCGTGCATCGCACTACAGTTGCTGGGTGACCATGCCGCGCAAAGATGGGTCTGGCTGGTTCTTTAAAGCCGGCGTCCCGCTCCATGACCAAGGCGGTGAAGTGTGGATTGATACAGATGAGAAAGCGCCGCAGCGCATTGGCCTTAAAATGCGCCAAGCGGTGTGGCCCTATGGGATCTCGCGGGAGTCCTTAGTGCTCTACGTCCATAAACCGGAAAACCCCGACAAAGCAGCCAGCTATACCTGGGCCAATCCAGGGGCAGACCGCATCGGCCTCAACCTGCGCTGGATGCAAGCGAGCTGTACGCGCAAGGACTAAAGAATCTCGGTACCTGTCACCTCGACAAATGTTTCCAGCGCGAGGGTGCCGACCAGTGAGTTACCGTATTGGTCCAGGCCCGGTGACCAAACGGCCAAGCTCGCCTGATCTGGAATGATCGCCAAGATTCCGCCGCCGACGCCACTCTTACCCGGCAAACCGACGCGAAAGGCAAAATCCCCTGCCGCATCATAATGCCCGCAGGTGAGCATCAGCGCATTGACGCGGCGGACCACTTCATTTGACGTCACTTGGCTTTTGCGAATGGGATCATAACCGCCGCGGGCCAAGAACACACCTGCCGCCGCAAGCTGGCTCGCCGTCATTGTCAGCGCGCATTGGTGGGCATACACCCGCATAACGTCATCCACATCATTCTCGAGGTTGCCAAAGCTTTTGAGCGTATGGGCAAGGCCGTAATTCTTATGGCCCGTTGCAAGTTCTGACGCGGCAACCTCCTTATCGATACTGACGCTTTGAGCGCCCGAAATCAATTGCATGAAGCCCAAGATGGCCGCGATTGCGCCGCCCGGCCCATGGTCGCTGACCAGCATATCGGTAATGACGAGGGCCCCTGCATTAATGAATGGATTGCGAGGCACACCATTGTCGCTTTCCAGCTGAACCGTCGAATTAAATGGCGTGCCCGACGGCTCGCGCCAAACCCGGCGCCAGATGTCCGCTGGGTTGCGCCCCGACATGACAAAAGCCAGCGCAAAAGCCTTGGATATGGATTGAATGGAAAACGCCACGTCTGCATCGCCGATGGAGGAGATATCGCCGTCACAGCCATAAATCGCAAAGCCAAAGCGCTGTGGCGGCACCTTTGCGAGCGCTGGAATATAATCGGCAACCTGGCCTTCGCCAATGTGCGGCTTGACTGTGTCCAATACCCGGTTCAGCGCTTTGTCGTAGCTCATATCCGCCTCTCAATTTGCCCAGCGCTATCTAAGACGGGAGGTGCGCCTTCGCCAAGCCTTGAGCATGACTGGCGGCATAGAAGCATATGGGGAGGTCACTATGTCAGATACCATGCGCCAATGGCTGCTCACCGGTCACCCGCGTGGGCGACCCATCGCAGACAATGACCTCAAACTTGTCGAGGCTCCCATCCCATCGCCTGGGGACGGCGAAGTCCTGTTAAAAGTCACGCATCTCGGCTTTGACCCAGCCCAAAAAGGCTGGATGGAAAACGTCGCTGACTATGTCGCACCGATGCAGATCGGCGATGTGATGCGCGGCTCGGGGATTGGCGAAGTCGTTCAAACCAACCATCCAGACTATGGCGTCGGCGATGTCTTGGTCGGTATGACAGGCTGGAATGAATATACTGCCCTAAACCCGGAAACCATGGAACGGCCGGTGGATGGTCTGTCACCAACCACAATGCTTGGCCCGCTAGGGACAACCGGCATGACGGCCTATTGCGGGCTTTTCAAACTGGGCAAACCAGTTGCTGGTGAAACGGTTGTCGTCTCAGGCGCAGCTGGTGCCACTGGCTCCATCGTCGGGCAACTCGCCAAAATCGCTGGCTGCAAAACAATAGGCATTGCTGGCGGCCCCGAGAAATGCGCTTGGCTCACGGAAGAGGTCGGCTATGACGCAGCCATCGACTATAAAGAAGGCAGCGTCCGCACGCAGTTGAAAGAGGCTGCCCCTAAGGGCGTTGATGTCATCTTCGACAATGTGGGCGGCGCTATCTTGAACGATATGCTCGGCCAAATCGCGACCGGCGCGCGGGTCGTTATCTGCGGCGGCATCAGCCGCTATGAGACCGGCAGCCTACCAGCCGGGCCGCAGAATTATTTCAACCTCGTCTTCCGCCGCGCCAGCATGCACGGTTTCATCGTGCTCGATTGGGCCAGCGAGTTTCCCATCATTAGGAAGCGCCTTGCCGAATTCGTCAAAGATGGCCGGCTGGCTTACCGCGAAGATATCCAATCCGGCTTTGAAAACGCGCCTGCCACGCTGCAGCGGCTTTTCTCAGGCCAAAACAAGGGCAAACAGCTCTTGGCGCTGTGATCACCCGTGCATTTGATAGCTAACTCAAAACCAACAAAAACGGCACAACGGTACTCATGTTTATTGCAGATAACCTCATTGAAGACGGCCACCTGATTGGCGGCCAACATAAGGAAAGCGGCAAGATTGTCTTTCCCCTCCCCTCCGGCGCGGAACAGGCGTTTTATGATACCGTTCAGCTCAGCGATGAGGGCAAGCTTTGGTCTTGGTCCGTACAACGGTTTTTGCCGAAATCGCCGCCCTATATGGGGACGGAGACCCTGGAAACCTTCAAGCCCTACATCTTTGGCTATGTAGAGCTGCCCCGCCAAGTCATCGTGCAAAGCCGCATTGTTGGATGCGATGAAAGCGATTTGAAGATCGGTATGGCGCTGCGCCTGACGACCACCCCGTTCGATCATAAAGAAAAAGGCGTTGTCGACACCTTCGCCTATACCCCAGCCTAGGAGGCGCAGCATGGACGTCGCAATCATTGGCATAGGCATTCACCCCTTCGGCCGCACGGAAGGTATGAGCGGCTTGGATCAAGGCGTCTACGCAGTGCGCCAAGCCCTCAAAGATGCAGGCGTTGAATGGAGCGATGTGGAGTGCGCCTTTGGCGGCTCCTCTGCCGCTGGCAATGCCGACATCATGGTCAACCAGCTGGGGCTGACAGGTCTTCAATTCATCAATGTGAATAATGGCTGTGCGACGGGCGGCTCTGCTGTGATTTCAGCTTATGCCTCCATCAAGGCAGGTCAAAGCGATATCGCGCTTGCCGTCGGCTTTGACAAACACCCCCGCGGGTCCTTTGATCCCAAACCAGCCGATTGGGGCATTGACGATTGGTATGGCGACCAAGGCTTCATGCTGACGACGCAGTTTTTTGCGCTTAAAATCCAGCGCTATATGGCTGAGTTCGGCATCACGCCCAAGGCGCTGGCCCTGGTGGCAGAAAAAGCCTTCCACAATGGCTCCCTCAACGAGAACGCGTGGCGGCGCAGCCCGGTGGATCTGGAAACCATCGAAAACGCGCCGATGATCAATGACCCCCTGAACAAGTTCATGTTCTGCTCGCCTGCAGAGGGCGGCGTTGCTTTAATCCTGGCTTCTGAAAAGAAAGTGAAAGAGCTGGGCATTCAAAAGCCTGTCTGGGTGAAAGGCGCTGCAGTGAAAACCCGGCTGGAAGGCTCCTTTGAAGTCTTCTCCCCCTCCATCCAGATTGAGCGCTCCACCCCGCCAACCACCCTGGCAAGTAATGCGGCCTTTGAGATGGCCGGGGTTGGGCCAGAGGATATTGACGTTGCGCAGCTGCAAGACACGGAGTCTGGCGCAGAAATCATGCACATGGCAGAGAACGGCTTTTGCGCAGATGGCGATCAAGAAAAGTGGCTAGCAGAGCGCGCCACATGGCTCAATGGCAAGCTGCCCGTCAATACCGATGGCGGATGCCTTGCCAATGGAGAACCCATTGGTGCCAGTGGCTTACGGCAAGTTCATGAGAATGTCGTTCAACTGCGCGGCGAAGGCGGGGAGCGCCAAGTCCCAGGCGAGCCTAAGGTGGCTTATAGCCATGTCTATGGCGCCCCCGGCTTGTCAGCCGTGGCGATTTTGGAGCGCTAGACCATGGGCAAGCTCGACGGTAAAGTAGCCTTGGTGACAGGCGCAGCCGCAGGCATCGGCCTGTCCACCGCGAAGCTTTTCGCAAGCGAAGGCGCAAAGGTCACAATCGCAGACATTGATGAGACCAAAGCAAAGGCTGAAGCTGAGGCTCTGGGCTCCAATGCCAAAGCTGTGGTGCTCAACGTCACCGATGAAAATGCTTGGAAAGACGCTGTCGCCGCCAGCACAGATACGTTTGGCAAACTCAACATCCTGGTCAACAATGCCGGTATCTCAGAACCAGGCACGATAGAAGATACATCGACCGAGCTTTGGCGCCGCATCATGTCTATCAACCTAGACAGCGTCTTTTTCGGCTGCCGCGAAGCCATGGCAGCCATGAAAGCGGCTGGCGAGCCAGGCAGCATCATCAATATATGCTCCATGGCGGGCATACGGCCAGCGTCCTTCATCACAGCCTATGCAGCCTCTAAGGCAGCCGTGTCCATGCTCACCAAATGCGTGGCGCTTCATTGCGCCAATATGGGCTATCCTATTCGGTGCAACTCCGTTCTGCCGGGCGCGACGGAAACGCCCATGTTTGAGCGGTATTTGGATGCATCCGTCGCAAGCGGCATAGCGCGCGAAGACGCCTATGACATGTTTGCGCAAAACCATGCGATGAAGCGTCCTGGCAAGCCGGAGGAAGTGGCGCATGCCGCGCTTTTCCTGGCCAGCGACGACAGCAGTTTTACAACTGGGGTTGACCTGCCTGTGGAAGGCGGCGGCCTCATTCGCGAATAACACCAGTTTCATTTGGGAGAATACGCATGGACTTAGGACTTAAAGGCAAAAAAGCGCTGATTACCGGCGGCACCAAGGGGATCGGCCGCCGTGTTGCCAATTTGCTGTCAGACGAAGGCGCGGATGTTGCCATTTGCGCTCGCAATGCTGATGAAGTGAGCGCCGCGGTTGACGCCTTTAAGGCCAAAGGCGTCAACGCCTATGGCAGCACGACCGATGTGGGCGACAAAGACGCCTTTATGGGCTGGATGGATGCCTCCATCGAGGCCTTGGGCGGCGTCGACATTTATATACACAACGTCTCTGCCGGCGGCGGCGGGGCTGCAGACGAGCACTGGCAGGCCAATCTGGACTTGGACATCCTGCCAGCAGTCCGCGCTAGCGAAAAACTTGGGTCCACCATGGGCGATGGTGGGTCCATTCTCATCATGTCAACCACCGCTGCTGTGGAAACCTTCATTGCGCCTCAGGCCTATAACGCCATGAAAGCAGCCGTTATCACCTATGCACAGCAACTGGCGCAGGCCATAGCTCCAGCCGGCATCCGCGTGAATACCGTCTCCCCTGGCCCCATCGAATTTGAAGGCGGCGCTTGGGAGATGATTAAAGGCGCAATGCCTGACCTGTATAACGCGACGATCGCCGGCCAACCGCTGGGCGGGCGCATGGGGACGCCGGAAGAAGTCGCCAATGCGGTGACGTTCCTGGTGAGCCCAGCCGCCAGCTGGATTACCGGTGTGAACTTGGTCGTTGATGGCGGCTTTACCAAGCGGGTTCAATTCTAAGATCACAGATGCAGCAAGGGGAGCGACAATGATAAAAGAGCCAGTCAACGTCTATTTCGTGGTATCAGGAAAATACCATGACATCGACTTTGCGCGTCTTGCGCTCCTCAAGCTGCTTGCCGAACACGACCAAATCCGCACGACGGTGGCGCCAGATTATACCGATACAGACGCCATTGCCGCGTCTGACTTCCTCATCAGCTTCACTGTCGATGTCGCCCCAACGCCAGAACAAACCAAAGTCCTGCAAGATTATGTGAGCGGCGGTAAAAAGTGGCTGGCCCTTCATGGAACCAACTCCATTCTCGCCTTCCGCGAAGATGGCCTAGTTGATGCGCCCGACGATGCGCCTGAGTTCATGGAGCTCCTTGGCAGTCAGTTTGTGGCCCATCCGCCCATTGGGCCCTTCAAGGTCGAAGTGGTCGACGACACAAACCCACTGTCCCAAGGCATGACAGATTTTGAAATCGTAGATGAACTTTATTTGTCGAAAACAACGGCGGATATTGAAATCCTTATGCAAACCCGTTTTGGCGGCGAAGCGACGGGTTTTGTTGAAAGCCAATGGCCGGAAGACACCATCGTGCCGATCACCTACCTGCGCAAATATGGCAAAGGTGAAATCTTCTACTGCACGCTCGGCCACTCACGCAGCCACTATGACCTGCCGGAATTTGCCCCATTCTATACCCACCCAGAGCGCTGTTCTTGGAATTATCCTATCTACTATGAGATCCTCCGGCGGTCTATCAAATGGGCGCTCGGTACACTTTAGGGGACCCTTTAGGTCGCACCTGGCATAAATTCTAATAACTCAAAAGCCAGCTTTGGCTTATCGTCAGCCTCAGCTTGAAGGAGTGCGCGTC
>CAKZYD010000156.1 GCA_937884085.1 uncultured Sphingomonadales bacterium
CATTCGAAACAACACTACCGTACCTTAAAAGCGCCTTTGGCGGCATTTGTCCGGCTCTAAGCTTGGAGGCCACAAGTTCCGCCGCCAAGCAGTGATCGGGCCTTATATCGCGGACTTCCTATGCGCACAAAAAAAGCTCATCATCGAAGTGGACGGGGATACACATGATCTGAAGGAAGACGCGAGGCGAGATGCTGCTTTGCTGTCATTTGGCTACCATGTCATTCGCATTACCAATCAAGATGTTATGCAAAACATGGATGGCGTTTTGACGCTTGTCCTCACCCAACTCAATCAAATGGCCGATCGATGGCCCCACCCCACCCCCAACCCAGAAGGAGAGGGGCAATAAAAGTGTTAACCCAAATAATTAGTGGAGGGGGCCAGGGGGTGGTGCCAATCAGAGCAAGGACAGACATAATGCTTAAAATCACAGACCTCCACGTCAGCGTGGAAGACAAAGAAATCCTCAAAGGCCTGTCGCTCGACATTCCTGCTGGGCAAGTGCACGCCATCATGGGCCCCAACGGCGCTGGCAAGTCGACGCTTGGCTATGCGCTGTCTGGCCGGGATGGCTATGAGATTACGGCTGGCTCAATCGAATTGGACGGCCAAGACCTGTTGGAATTAGAGCCGCATGAGCGCGCTGCCGAAGGCTTGTTCCTAGGCCTGCAATATCCGGTGGAAATTCCGGGCGTGAGCAACATGAACTTCCTGCGCACGGCAATGAATTCCATCCGCAAATATAAGGGCGAAGAGGATATCTCCGCGGGCGACTTCCTTAAGCTCATCCGGGCGAAGGCGAAAGACCTTGGCATGGATGCAGAGATGCTCAAGCGCTCTGTCAATGTGGGCTTTTCTGGCGGGGAGAAGAAGCGCAATGAGATGGTGCAGATGGCTGTTCTGGACCCGAGAATGATGGTGCTGGATGAGACGGATTCCGGGCTGGATATTGACGCGCTGAAAGTCGTCTCCGACGGCATCAATGCCATGCGCGGGGCCGATAAAGCGACGCTGCTCATCACCCACTATCAGCGCTTGCTCGATTATGTGAAGCCGGACGTGGTGCATGTTTTGGCGGGCGGCACGATCGTCAAGTCCGGCGGGCCGGAACTGGCGCTTGCGCTTGAAAAAGACGGCTATGCGGCCATTGCGGCTTAAGGTTTTGATATGACGCAAGCCTATCTCGATAGCATCAAGGCCGTTCAACCGAGCCTTCCCGGCAACCAGTTTCCCTGGCTGGCCAATGTGCGCCAGGCGGCTGCCGCGCGCTTTGCAGCAACGGGCTTTCCCGGCCGCAAGGATGAAGCGTTTAAGTATGCCGACCTCAAGGCCTTGGAAAAAACGCCGTTTGTGGCAAAGCCTGTTGCGCCAGCCTCGGTCGGTGACCTGCCTTGGATTGATATACCGGGCGCACGCTTAGCCTTTGTAGACGGACAGTTTCGCGCTGACCTCTCCAGTGATTTAAGCGACTATGCAAAGCCTTTGTCAGCCGCTCTAGCGGACGATGAACAGGCCATCAAAGCGCAGCTGGATGCCTCCAGCGATGGCAGCGCTTTGGCACAGCTGAACCTAGCGATGGCCAGCGATGGCTTGGTGCTGCGCGTGCCTGAGAATGCAGATGCAGGCACCATCCAAGTGCTGTTCCTCTCAAGTGGTGCCACCGCGAAAGCGGCCGCCCATATCAGCAGCGTTATCCATTTGGAAAGCGGCGCGAAAGCCACGCTGATTGAACGCAGCCTTGGCGTTGGCAGCGAGGACTATTGGGCCAATGCCGTCTCCACCATCCGATTAGAGCGCGGCGCGGCGCTGACGCACAATTGTTGGCAGTCTGACAGCAATGTAGCCATGGCGACGGGCCTGACCCGCGTGTCTGTCGATGGGGAAGCGCAGTATAACCGTTTCACCCTGTCCACTGGCGCGGCCAGCGCGCGTAGTGAAATCCGCGTGCATGTGGAGGGATCCGACGCGGATGTGCAGCTGTCTGGCGTACAGCTTGGCCGGGCGCGGCAAGTGCTCGATACGGTGACGTATTTGCGCCATGACATTGGCCATTCTACCTCGAACCAGACCTACCGCTCTGTCGTTGACGACAATGCGCGCACGGCCTTCTCCGGCAAAGTCTATGTGGAACGCGATGCGCAAAAGACAGATGCGCAGCAATCGAGCCGCAACCTCCTCCTGGCGCGCACGGCGGAAGCCGACACCAAGCCGGAGCTAGAAATCTATGCCGATGATGTGCAGTGCGCCCATGGCGCGACCGTTGGCGAGCTGGATAAAAAAGCCCTCTTCTATTTGGCCAGCCGCGGCGTGAGCCCAGAGGAAGCGCGGGCTATCTTAGTGCAAGCTTTTGTGGCTGACGTGATTGAAGGCATCGACATAGAGCCCGTCCGCGACGCCTATCTTAAGGCGACGCAAAATTGGCTGATGGCGCAGCTATGACCAAGATGGAGACCATTACGGCACCGCTGGATGTGCGGCCCGACTTTCCGCAGCTCGCCACTGAGATGAATGGCAAGCCGCTCGCCTTTTTGGATTCCGCTGCCAGCAGCCTCAAGGCCCAGCCAGTGCTGGACGCTGTGGTGGCTGCCTACGCCCAAGATTATGCAACGGTCCACCGCGGCATCTACACGCTCAGCCAGGAGATGACAGAGCGGTATGAGGCGGCTCGGGCAAGCGTTGCCAAGCTGATTGGCGCCAAGACGGACAAGGAAATCGTCTTCACGCGCGGTGCGACAGAGGCCATCAACCTGGTCGCGTCGAGCTGGGGCGAGACGCACTTATCCGCTGGGGATGAAATCATCCTCACCCAGATGGAGCACCACTCCAACATCATCCCTTGGCAGCTGCTGCGCGATAAAGTTGGCGTGGTCATCAAAGTGGCCGACATTACCGACGAAGGCGCACTCGATTGGGAGAGCTTCACCAGCTTGCTCACCGAAAAGACCAAACTGGTCGCCATCACGCATATGTCCAACGTCCTGGGCACCATTGTGGATATGCCTGCCGTTGTTAAAGCAGCGCATGCTGCGGGCGCGAAAGTCCTGGTCGATGGCTGCCAAGCAGTGCCGCATATGCCGGTCGACGTTACCGCCCTCAATTGCGACTTCTATGTCTTCTCAGGCCATAAAATCCATGCGCCCACAGGCATTGGCGCGCTGTGGGCCCGCTATGACATCCTGGAGGCCATGCGCCCCTATCAAGGCGGTGGCTCCATGATTGAAGAGGTCAGCTTTGAGCAGACCACCTATCTGCCGCCGCCGCTGCGCTTTGAAGCTGGGACGCCGCATTTTGTCGGCGCCATCGGCCTGGGTGTCGCTGCTGACTATATGCTTGAGCTTGGCCTGGACCGGGTTCATGCGCATGAGATGGCGTTACTGGACTATGCCATGAACGCCCTGTCGCAAGTGAACAGCCTCACCATTCATGGCACGGCGCCGGATAAGGGCGGCATCCTCTCCTTCACCATGGAAGGGGTTCATCCGCACGACATCGGCACCATATTAGACAGAGACGGCGTTGCCATAAGGGCGGGCCATCATTGCGCGCAGCCCCTAATGGACCGTCTTGGCGTTGATGCGACGGCTCGGGCGAGCTTTGCAGCCTATTCATCAAAAGGCGATGTGGACCGCTTGATTGAAGGCCTTCACAAAGTCTCCAGAATTTTTGGATAATGCGATGACCGATATGACACCGCCAAAGACAGAAGATGTAAGCGAAGCGCCGAACGCGCCGCAACGCCCCATGGTGGGCAATCAGCACCAGTACCTGGATGGCTTCTTATCTGGCGAGGATAAACCCGCTGAGGCAGCACCGGAGTCGGAGCTTGAAGGCGAAACGCTTGATGACAAGCTGCTGGCAGCGCTGCGGTCCATCTTTGACCCGGAAATCCCAGTCAATATTTACGACCTGGGGCTAATTTACGATTGCGAAATCGATGAAGACAATAAAGTCTATGTGACCATGACGCTGACCACGCCCAACTGCCCGGTTGCGGAGACCATGCCGGGCGAAGTGGAAGGCCGCTTGATGGCTGTGGAAGGCGTGCAAGATGTGGACGTCAACCTCGTCTGGGACCCGCCGTGGACGCCAGAGCGGATGACCGATGAAGCCAAACTAGAATTGGGATTTCTCTAAGATGAGCCTGATTACCGTTACAGATAAAGCCGCAAACCATATCGCGGGCCTCATGGCCAAGAAAGATGGCGCTAAGGGCCTGCGCATCGGCACCAAGACCGCCGGCTGCAATGGCCTGATGTATGACCTGGAATATGTCGAAGACATCCCAGCAGACGCCGATGTCGTCGAGCTAGACAATGGCGTGAAGCTGTTCGTTGACCCCGCCTCCATCATGTACCTGCTCGGCACGGTGATGGATTGGGAGGACGACATGTTCTCCACCGGTTTCACCTTCAAAAACCCCAATGAAAGCGGGCGCTGCGGCTGCGGCGAGAGCTTTACGGTCTGATCTGACTAGCATTCGTCAAGCGCGGCCAGGAGAAGGCCGCCAGCTCAGCCGCTTAGAAGCGGACGCAGCCTCCCTGTTTCGTGAGATTGGCCGCGACGCTATTGCCGACGCGCCGCCCAGCAGCCCGCAAAGCTATGAACGCTGGATTGCAGCGGGCGGTGTGCTGGTTGCCGACATCGAGGGCGCCCTCGCGGCTTTTCTGGCCCATGAGCCCTGCGACGGACACACCTTTATCTGCGAAGTCAGCGTGCACCCGGCGCATATGGGCAAAGGCATCGGCAGAGCGCTGATGGACGCGCTGCCGGCGCCCGTCTCGCTCTCCTGTTTCACCGATGTCCCGTGGAACAAACCGTATTACGCGCGGCTCGGCTTTGAAGCGATCGACCCCGCAACGCTTGGGCCAGGCCATAGCCGCATCGCTCGCGATGAAGCCAAACGCTTCCACCCTTGGCCACGCTGTGTCATGTTTCGAGCAGAGTCGCAGCAGGGCTGATGCAAGCACGCCGCTTGCACGAAAAGGATAGAATTGTCGAAATTGGATAGTGCAGCGTTTTGATTTAAGCTTAAACTAATTTCAGGGTGAGGGTCCTGACTTTAGGGATGACGAGGAACGGGAGGTCAAGCGATGGCAGAGGCAGATCCAAATTGGGTTGAGCGGCTGGTTGAGCCAGCACGGGTTCATAAGGCAGTGTATACAGACCAACGGGTCTACGACCTGGAGATGGAGCGCATCTTCGGCCAGGCCTGGGTGTTTGTGGGCCATGAAAGTCAAGTCAAAGAGCATGGCGATTGCTGGAGCACCATGATCGGCAAAGAGCCGGTGGTCATGACGCGCGATTCCAAAGGCGACATTCATGTCCTCTATAATCGCTGCCCACACAAAGGCGCCAAACTGACTGCCGAGGGCTGCACCAAGCACAAGCCCATGTTCCGCTGCCCTTATCATGCCTGGATGTTCCGCATGGATGGTAGCCTGGTCTCCGTGCCCCATCGCCACGGCTATGATGGCACCAGCTTTGATCCTGACGACCCTCAGTTTTCCATGACGCCAGTGGCGCGGGTGGAAAACTATCGCGGCTTTGTTTTCTGCTCCCTTTCCGAGGAAGGCCCGGACCTCAAAACCTTCCTCGGCGGCGCGATCACCTCCATGGATAACTTTGTCGACCGCGCCCCGGACGGCGAAATTGAAGTGGCCGGCGGCGTGCAGCGGGTGATGCAGCGCTCCAATTGGAAGATCTTCTTTGAGAATTTGAACGACACGGGCCACCCGATTGCGACGCATGAATCGAGCTTCTTAGCGGCGCGCAAAACCTCCAAGCACAAGCTGGGCGGCGAAGTGCCCTTCCAGCTGCACATCATCGAAGGCAATGGCGAGGCACCGGAATTCTGGGAGAGCCTCGACCTGCGCGCCTTTGATTATGGCCACAGCTTCATGACGGCTATCTTCCATGCGCCTAAGGGCAAGATCTCAGAAGACTATAAAGCCGCCCTCGACACCGCCAAGGGCAAGGAGGAAGCGGATCGGATTGTCTCCATGAACCGGCACAATACGATCATCTACCCCAGCTGCTCGCCGCATACCGGTTTTCATCAGCTGCGCGTGATCCGGCCGATCTCTATCAACCGCACCATGGTGGAGATCTTCACCTTCAATTTGAAAGGCACGTCGGAAGAGTATTGGCAGCGCACCATCACCTATTCGAACATCGTCAACTCACCCTCCTCTACTGTGATGGTGGATGATGTGGAGGTTTATGAGCGCTGCCAGGAAGGCATGGAATCGGACGGCATGGACTGGATTAGCCAGCACCGCGGTGAAGGCCGGGACAATCTCTTAGACCGGGAAATTCAGTCTGAAGGCATCAGCGAGATGCCGATCCGCAACCAATTCCGCGCTTGGAGCCACTATATGCTTGGTACCCCGGCGTCTATTCCCACTGGCGGAGGAGATAGCTGATGCTGACCTCCGCCCAGCTCGATAAGCCCATTGTGGACAGTGATCTGCAACGCGAGATAGAGCACTTCCTCAGCTATGAGGCCCATCTCCTGGATACCAATCAGCTGGAAGCCTGGGACAGCCTCTTCACCGAAGATGGCATGTATTGGATCCCGCTTGAGCATGGTCAAGAAGACCCGGTGGGCATGGTCTCTATCGCGTATGAAGATGCCATCTTGCGCGATGTCCGCATCCGCCGCCTGGCCGAACGCCATGCCTGGTCCCAGCAGCCGCCGACGATTTCCACCCACCAAGTTACCAATGCTATCGTCACCGCTCACGACCCGACCGCCGGCACCTTGACCGTACGCTCACGCTTCCAAGTGGTCGAATGGCGCAAGCGCAACTTCCTGCGCCATCTGGCTGGGGGCTATGTGCATGACCTCATCAAAATCGGCGAGCAATGGCGCATCAAGCTCAAGCGCGTTGACCTCGTCAACTGCGACGGCGTGCATGATAATTTCGAGCTGTTTGTGTAAACCTGCGCCAAGTCCTCCCCAGTTCTGGGGGAGGATTTAGGAGGGGGTTTAGACCGCTATGCTGAACTTGATTCAGCATCTCTATAGAGGCAGGACTCAGGCTGTTAAACCAGGTCCTGAATCAAGTTCAGGATAGCGATTTTATGATTTGGCAAGACCATTTTACCCCCTCCCTAACCCTCCCCCAGAGCGGGGGAGGAAATAACCAAGCAACCCGGATATGACAAAAGCCGTCCTCGCCCTGCACTACCAAAATGATGTCCTGCACCCCGATGGCAAAATCGCCCTGGGTCTGGCGAAGCAGCCAGCAAAACGCAAAGGTCTGATAGCAGGGGCGACGGCACTGCTGAGGAAAGCGCGCGGGGCCAATATCCCCGTAATCCATGTCGCTATCCAGTTCGCGCCCGATGGCAGCGACATCGTTCAAAACAACGAGATATTCAAAGGCGTTTTCGCCTCTGGCGCCATGCGGGCTGGCAGCTGGGGCGCGGGGTTTTATGAGGGGCTTAGCCCTGTCACCGATGAACGCATCATCACCCATAACCGGGTGAGCGCCTTTTATGGGTCGAGCCTTGAGACCACCCTGGAAGAGATGGGCATCACAGACCTGCCCCTGGGCGGCATCGCCACCAACTCCGTGGTGGAGCACACCGCGCGAGAGGCAGCTGACCGAGGCTATGACGTGGCCGTGGCAGAGGATGCCTGCGCCACAGCGCGCGATGATCTTCACGCTGCTGCGCTCGAGAACATCCGGCTGATCGGCAGGGTCGTAGATACAAATACGCTCATGCTCTAAACGAGGCGGTCTTGGCCCAGCATTATATTTCCATCACTGGCCTGCGCCTCAAGCGCTGGTGGCATGGGCCACTGTTTTGGCGCTATGCTCTGCCATCGATGATGCAGGCCCGCCAAAGCCACGGCAATATCTCTGCAGAGGCACGGAAAATCGATGGCATCCATCACACCTTAACGGTGTGGACCAGCCGCAAAGCCATGCTGGATTTCGTGCATTCCGGAACACACAAGAAAGCCATCGCTGGCTTTGGCCGAATTGCGACGGGCAAAACATATGGCTACCTGGCCGACCGGCCGCCCTCATGGGAGGACCTGCCGGTGATCTATGCGGAAAAGGGCCGGGATTACAGCCCGCGCTAGCCAAATCATGCGGAGGTGATATAGTTCAAGCTTAGAGCGTTTTTGGTCCCAACAGGGTCATTTGACCAGCTCTACGTTTTTTGCTGGGTAGGAGCGTGCGGTGCAGCGATGCAGGGCATCGCAAGGCGGGCGCGACGCAGCCAGCGGGAAACGAAGACTGGCCCTGCGGGTGTCTCCCAGACGCTTTTGGGGTGCGTTGCGCCCTTTGCCCGATGCGCCGCATCGCGCTGCAGCACGCGCCTGCCCCAAAAGCGTCTGGGAGACATCAAATGACCCTTGTTGGCCGAAAAACGCTCTAAAACCCTCTCCAGACCCCAAACCGGAAATTCCGGCCTGACACCCTATGACTTTATCGGCTGTTCAAGGTGCATTGTCGGCGATATACGTCAGCCCAGAATTGCAAAAAAACGTGATCACAAAGGACTCATGCGATGACTTACCAATATGGCCATTTCATCAATGGCGCGGCTTTATCCGGCACGTCAGGGCTTTTTGGGGATGTCTATAATCCGTCGACCGGTGAGGTTGAAAAGCAGGTTGCGCTTGCAACGGTAGACGAGGTGAGCGCTGCCGTGGCGGCGGCTGAGGCTGCCTTTCCCGCGTGGTCGGCGACTAACCCACAGCGGCGCGCCCGTGTCATGTTCAAATTCAAGCAGCTGCTTGAAGACAATATGGACGCGCTTGCTAAGCTCCTCTCTGAGGAACATGGCAAAGTGATTGCCGATTCTAAAGGCGATATTCAGCGCGGTCTTGAAGTCATCGAAGTCGCTTGCGGTATCGCCAATATGCAAAAGGGCGAATATACCGACGGCGCTGGGCCGGGGATTGATGTTTATTCCATGCGCCAGCCGCTTGGCGTTTGCGCAGGCATTACCCCGTTTAATTTCCCGGCCATGATCCCGATGTGGATGTTCGGCATGGCTATCGCAGCTGGAAACACATTTGTTCTGAAGCCATCGGAAAAAGACCCGGGTGTTCCTCTGAAGCTGGTTGAGCTGTTCATGGAGGCAGGTGCGCCGGAAGGCGTTCTCAATGTTGTAAATGGCGATAAAACCTCCGTCGATGCGCTTTTGGATCATCCCTCGGTGCAAGCCATTAGCTTCGTTGGGTCGTCTGACATTGCTCATTATGTATATTCACGCGGCACAGCAGCCGGCAAACGCGTTCAAGCCATGGGCGGCGCTAAAAACCACGGTATTGTGTTACCCGATGCTGATTTGGACCAGGTGGTGCAGGATTTACTGGGGTCTGCCTATGGTTCAGCAGGGGAGCGGTGTATGGCGTTGCCGGTCGCCGTTCCGGTGGGTGAGGACACAGCTGATCGATTGCTTGAAAAGTTGGTGCCTGAGATCGACAAGCTAAAGGTCGGCATCTCTACGGATCCTGATGCCCACTATGGGCCGCTCGTCTCAGCCGCCCATCGCCAAAAGGTGCGCGATTATGTGCAAATGGGCGTCGATGAAGGTGCTGAGTTGGTCGTCGACGGTCGGGACTTCTCCCTTCAAGGTTATGAAGACGGGTTTTTCATGGGGCCATGCCTGTTTGATAAAGTTACCCCGGAGATGACGACTTACAAGGAAGAGATTTTCGGCCCAGTCTTGCAAATCGTTCGGGCGAAGACCTTCGAAGAAGCCGCAGAGCTGCCGACCAAGCACCAATATGGCAATGGAGTCGCTATTTTTACCCGCAATGGGAATTTCGCGCGCGAATTTGCCAGCAAGGTCCAGGTCGGCATGGTTGGCATCAACGTGCCAATCCCCGTGCCTGTGAGCTATCACAGTTTTGGTGGGTGGAAGCGCTCTGCCTTCGGCGATACCAACCAATATGGTATGGAAGGCCTGCGGTTTTATACCAAAGTGAAGACGGTCACACAGCGCTGGCCGACGGGTCAAACTGAAGATTCAGCATTCATTATCCCGACGATGCAATAGCGCAGGCAGATGGCCAGTTAAGGTCTTGGTAATACATAGCCGGTAGCGTCGGATGACGTTGCCGGAGAGTACCTTGCCTTATGTTGCAGTTCCTTCATCGCCTTCACGCGGATGAACGCGGCGCGACTGCCATCGAATACGGCCTGATTGTCTCGCTTATCTTTGTAACCGCCATTGCTGGTATAGTTGCCATGGGCGGTGAGGTAGACGTTCTCTTCAACACCATCGAAACTGAAGTCAGTACGGTTATGGCATCGTCTAATTGACGCCTCTATCCGACCGCCTAAGCTGCGCCCAAACAGGCGTATGATCAGACGATTTTTCCTTGCCGCGGGCTGCTCTGTCTATCCCGGCACTCTCCAGTAAATTGGCGGCTTCCGGGCTCAGCATGATGTGGTCAATGCGCAGGCCATTGTCTTTCTGCCAGGCACCTGCCTGATAATCCCAGAACGTATAGGCCGGCCCAGTGGGTTGCGCCGTTCTGAGGGCATCAGTGTACCCCAGGTTTGCAAATCTGCGGAAAGTCTCGCGCGTTTGCCGCCGAAACAGGGCATCGCCTTGCCATCCTACGGGGTCATAGACGTCAATCCCCTGGGGAATAACGTTGTAATCGCCAGCAAAGATAACCGGGCGCTCTTCACGTAGCTTTGCTTCTGCAAAAGCATGAAAGCGCGCCATCCAGCTCAATTTATAATCATATTTCGGGCCCGGCGTCGGGTTGCCATTTGGCAAATAAAGGCAAGCGACAAAAATGCCGTCGATATCGGCATAGATGAAGCGCGCCTGCTCATCAGTATCATCACCGGGCAGGCCTCGGCCGACGTCAGTCATTGGGCTCTTTGAAAGCAGTGCGACACCGTTAAAGGATTTTTGCCCATGCGTTTCGAGGTGATAGCCAAGGGCCTCAATTTCTAAGCGTGGGAAATTCTCATCAACACTTTTGATTTCTTGCAAGCACGCCACATCCGGTTGTGCTTCTTCAAGCCATTCTAAGAGCCTCGGCAGGCGGGCTTTGACGCCATTGATGTTGAAGGTGGCGAGTTTCACCCTAGACGGAAAAAGACGTGCCGCAGCCGCAGGATGATTGAGCGTTCGGGTTCTTCACTTGAAAGGCTGCCCCGACCAGATCTTCTACATAGTCGAGCTCAGCACCCATAACGTAAAGCAGGCTCATGTCATCCACGAGAACCTTTATGCCGCCTTCCTCAATAACAATATCGCCGTCGGCAATGTCTTCATCAAAACCGAAGGTGTATTGAAATCCAGAACAGCCGCCACCGGACACGCCAAGGCGCAGCTTGAGGTTCGGATTGCCTTGCTGCTCGATCAATTGACTGATGCGGCGTGCAGCGCTCACGGATACAGACATTGGTGCATCTGTTGCTATTGGGGTCTCTATTGAAGCAGTCATACGGATAAAACCTATGAGTGGCTGTTTTTCACTCGTATTCCAGTCTACTTAGAGATAAGCAAAGCAATTCTTAAGTCAACGGGTATTGCCGGGCCTCAAGCGCATTCCATGTCGTCCTTTACCCTGTTTGAACCCCAGCTTTTTCTGGCCCCCTACGCCTCTTCTCCTGAGCAAAGCCGGGGCCGTCAGGTGGCTGAGCCGCCAAGCAACACGCGCAACGATTTTGCCCGCGATCGTGACAGAATCTTGCATTCGACGGCCTGGCGGCGTCTGAAACAAAAAACCCAAGTCTTCATCTATCACGAGGGCGATCATTATCGTACGCGGCTCACGCATTCCCTGGAAGTTGCCCAAATCGCTCGCTCCATGGCCCGTCAGCTCGGTTTATCGGAAGACTTGGCGGAGGCTATCGCTTTATCCCACGATATTGGCCATCCTCCCTTTGGGCATGCAGGCGAGGAGGCGCTTAACCAGTGCATGGCCGAATTTGGCGGCTTTGATCACAACGCCCAGGCTTTGCGGATCGTCACGCAGTTAGAGCAGCGCTATGCCAATTTCGATGGCCTGAATCTGACCTGGGAAGCGCTAGAGGGCTTGGTGAAACACAATGGGCCGCTCTCTGGCGCCGATATTCCCACGCCGATCACTAAGTTTGACGCTGTCTTTCCGTTGAACTTGTCAAACCAGCCTGGGCCGGAGGCGCAGGTGGCCGCAATCGCAGATGATATCGCTTATAACGCCCATGATATTGGCGATGGATTGCGGGCACGCCTGATTTCGCTCGACGAGTTGACCCAAATCCCGCTGATTGCCAGCATTGCGGACGATGTAAACGCCCGCTATGGGCAAATTGCGCCCGCGCGGCGGGTTCATGAAATCGTTCGGCGCGTTATTACGGTTTTTGTCGAAGATGCCCTTGAGGCGGCTAGAGATAATCTCACCACTTTGGCGCCAAAAACGGTTGAAGATATTCATAGCGCCGCAGGGCCGGTGATAGCCCTAAGCCCGAGATTTGAGACCGATGAGGCCGACCTCAAAGCCTTTTTACGCAAGCGCATGTATCATCACCACAGGGTCAAGAAAATGACGCAGCAAGCCCAGCGCATCGTGCGCGGGCTGTTTGAGGTGTTCATGGATCGACCGCAATCTATGCCGCCAGATTGGGCGCAGGTTGCCGAAAGCGGCGATGCCATGCTATGCGCCCGCGCTGTTGCTGATTTTGTGGCTGGTATGACAGATCGCTACGCAATCAGCCAATATCACCGCCATGTAGGGCCATTATCGCTAGACCTCTGATCGGGGTCTGGCTGGCCGATTACGAGTTTCGTTATGGATATTTTCGCCTCGCTACAAACCAAACTTGCTGGTGATGTCCTCGCCCTCGCCAAGTCGGGCGCATTGCCTGCCGCAGTCACAGAGAAGACGGATACTCTGATTGTCGAGCCGCCGCGCGATCCCAGCCATGGGGATGCCGCAACGCCCGCTGCCTTGATGCTGGCCAAGCTTGCCAAATCAAAGCCGCGCGATATTGCAGATATAATTGCGGAAAAGATGGCGGCATGGCCAGAGGTTGCCAGCGTTGATATCGCTGGCCCAGGATTTATCAACCTGCGTCTAGAAGCCGACTATGTGGTGCAGCTTATCCCGTCTGTTCTGGCGCAAGGGCTCCGCTACGGGCAGGCGGCTGAGCCTGGTGATAGCAGTCCGATCAATGTGGAATATGTCAGCGCCAATCCAACGGGGCCGCTTCATATGGGGCATTGCAGGGGCGCGGTTTTTGGCGATGCATTGGCCTCTCTGCTGGAATTCGCGGGCCATCAGGTGACACGCGAATACTATATCAATGATGCGGGCTCGCAGATTGCTACGCTCGCTCGGTCAAC
>CAKZYD010000157.1 GCA_937884085.1 uncultured Sphingomonadales bacterium
CCTGAGCAAATTGGAACCAGGCCTCATCATTGCCCGGACGTTTGGCTATGTCCGTGACCACGGCATGATGCTGGCCAATACCGGCCTGAAGGCGGGAAGCCCAGAGCTACAGCCCTTTTTGCACGCCAATCGCATCGTCATCGTGGATTTTGTGTCGCAGTGTATGGCCGCCAGCGGGCCTCAGACACCATCTGCTGAAGAAGATCCCGAGAAAATCGCGATTAAGGCCAGCCTGTCTTACGCGGTCGTCGTGGATGCATTGCAGCGTGTCTATGAAAGCGAAGAGCCCGAAGATGAAGCAAAAGTCATGGCCGTGACAATCCAATTTGTGCGCGACGCATGCGGATATGGCCACCTCACTCACATACCGCCCCTACCGCTAGACGAAGGCGTGACAGACAACGTGACAGACAAGGAGCCTGCAGCGTGAAAAAAGTCTCCAAACCGGTCCTCACCTTTGGCGCGTTCACGGCCATCGTGGTTGCCGCGGTCGTCAGCCTTTCTAGCGGCGCAAGTGGCCGCGATGATACACAAGAGCGCCCCCTCATCTCGGTCGAGACCGCACGAATAGCGCTCCAGGAGCGCTATGAGATCAAAGCGACCTACCCTGGACGTGTCCGCGCTGGACGGCGTAGCCAATTGGGTTTTGAGCGCGGCGGCTTGCTTGCAAATGTGTTTGCAGATGAAGGCGATGTCGTCTCAAAAGGCACAGTGATCGCCAAATTGGATCAGCGCCAGCTCAAAGCGCAATTGGTCGCGGCGCAGGCGCAAGTTACTGCCGCCGATGCCCAGGTTGCCGAAGCAAAAGCGGCGCAAGACCTTGCCGTCGCCACGCGCGAACGGCAACGCACCTTGCTGGAAAAGGGCCATATATCTCAGCAGCGTTTTGACGATACTGAATTCCAAAGCCGCGCGGCAGATGCCGGTTTAGCCAGCGCCAAAGCCCAGCGCGCCAGTGCGAAAGCGGACCGCGACGCCTTAAATGTAATGCTCAGCTTAACTGACTTGGTGGCGCCATTTGACGGCTTTGTTGTCAAGCGTTTTGCCGATGAAGGCACCGTGCTGGCGCCTGGCTCGCCGATTTTTGACTTTGAAGAACGCGGTCCTCTTGAGTTCGTTTCGGGCGTCCCCGTTGATGCCGTAAGCGGCATTAAGAACGGCGCCAAGTTGGCAGTGGCCATCGGCGGGACACTTTACGATGCAAGTCTCGACCGTATCGTCAACGCACTTGATCAAAACACACGCACGGCGCAGCTGGTGTTGCGTCTTCCACAAGAAACCAGCCGATTGTCGGGCGAGGTGGGCAAATTGTCCTTGTCGCGAATGGAGATCGGCACTGGGTTTTGGGCGCCGCTAGAAGCGCTGCAAGAAGGTGAACGAGGCCTTTGGACAGTCTTTGTCGCCGTTCCAGACATGGGGGGGAAAGGGCGGATTGAACGCCACCCGGTCGAACTGCTCTACAGCGAGCTTGGCCGCGCTTTTGTGCGCGGCACGCCTGATAATGGCAGCCTGCTAGTAACAGCTGGGGTGGACCGACTGGTGGCGGGTCAAACCGTTAACATCACGCAACCCCGCAGCTAGCACGAAGGCCCTCCCCATGAGCTTGGTCGAACCTTTTATCAAAATGCAGCGGCTGACCGTGCTGGTCATAGCGCTGTCTATCACGATGGGGCTGGCGGCCATCTTAACGTTGCCACGGCAAGAAGACCCGGTTCCCAGCGAACGCTTTGCAAGGGTCGTGACCGCTTTTCCTGGCGCCAGCGCCCGCCGCGTTGAAAGCCTGATTTCCGAGCCGCTTGAGGACGCCATTCGCGAGGTTGCGGAAGTTAAAAAAATCGAGAGCGTCTCCCGCGTCGGCATCTCTGTCCTTACGGTCGAATTGCAAGACAATGTCTATGATACAGAAGAGATTTGGTCGATCGTTCGCAACCAAGTGAATGATGCCGCAGCTGGCCTGCCTGCTAGCGCGGGGCAACCAAAGGTGGATGTGGAGCTGATCCCAGCCGTTACCCTGCTTGTTGGTCTCTCTAGCAGCGATGAGACGGACGCGGTTCCCATCAGCCTTCTCTCGCGCCTTGCCCGGCAGCTCAAAACCGAGTTGGACAATGTGCCGGGGACAGAGGAAGTAAAAATCTTTGGTCGTCCGGAGGAAGAGATCCAAGTCACGCTGCGCCCAGTTGCGGCGGCGTCCGCTGGGATTAGTGCTGCTGAAGTATCGGCTGCTCTGGCGCGCGCAGATGCCAAATCGCCCGCGGGTCTGGTGCGCGATGACCAAGGTACGCTCATTGTGGAAGTGGCGGGTGAGCTGGATTCCTTAGATAGGATTGCAAGCGTCCCCATTCGCCTTGGCTCTGACGGACAGGCCTTGCGGGTCGGCAATATTGCTGATGTGCGCCGGCAGGTAAAAACACCGCCGGACACCATGGCTTTCCTGGGCGGAACCCGCGGCATTGCAGTCGGCGCTACCATGCAGCCAGATTTGCGGATTGACCAATGGACCGCCAAGGCCCGCGATGCTGTCGAAGTCTATAAGCGCGGCCTGCCCAGCGATATTGCCGTTGAGATTATTACCGACCAATCCGTTTATACGCAGGGCCGCCTCATCGAACTTGCACAGAATTTCATGTTCGGCGTCGCCCTTGTGATCGCCATCTTGTTCGTCCTAATGGGTTGGCGTAGCGCCCTCCTGATTGGGGTCTCCTTACCGCTGTCTGTCTTCATCGTTCTCGGCGCTTTGGCCCTGCTAGACGTGCCGCTCCATCAAATGTCGGTCAGCGGCATGATCATCGCGCTAGGCCTCTTGATCGACAATGCCATCGTGGTCGTTGATGACTACAATTTGTTGCGCAACCGCGGCGCCCGTCGCCTAGAAGCAGCGCGCAAAGCGGTAGGTCATTTGCAAATCCCACTGTTGGCGTCGACTGCAACCACGGCGCTAACGTTTGCACCAATCATGTTGATGCCAGGCGGCGCGGGCGACTTTGTCGGTACCATGGCCTTGACCGTGATCTTGGCGATCTTTGCCTCTCTGTTCCTATCACTGACGGTCGTGCCTGCCTTGGCGGCATTTGTTGACAAGCGGAAGGCAAACATCGCGGAAGTCCAAGACAATACAGGCATTAAACTGCCTGAGCTAAGCGCGAAATACCGTCGGCTTTTGAACTACACCGTGCAGCATCCGCGCCGGGTGGCAGCGCTGTGTATCACGGTGCCTTTAATCGGATTTTTCTTGGCGGGTCAGTTGGATAATCAGTTCTTCCCACCGGTTGACCGCAACCAGTTCCAAGTGCAGCTCAACCTGCCATCTGACTCTCCACTCGATGAGACACTGCAAACAGTGGAACAGATCGACGCCATTTTCAAAAGCTATGATGGGATTGTCAGCCGCGATTGGTTTATTGGCGAAAACCCACCAAAAGCCTTTTACAATATCATTTTGCGCAACCAAGGTTTGCCATCCTTTGCTGCGGCAATCGTTAATACAACCTCCGCTGACGCGACCTTCGAAATTCTAAATGATCTGCAGCCGCGCCTGATGCGCGAAGTGCGCAATGCGCAGGTGTTGGTGCTCCCCTTTGATCAGGGCCCGCCGGTTCCGGCGCCTTTAGAAGTGCGCGTCTTGGGGGACGACTTAGAAGCGATACGGGCGGTCGGCGAGGATATCCGCGCGGTGATGAGCCAGTCGAAAAACGTCACCTACACACGGGCAAAAATTGGCGGCGGTCGTCCAAAAGCCTTTCTCAATGTTGATGAGGCGGCAATCACCAGTCTCGGCTTGCGGCTTACGGACGTCACAAGCGCCCTGCGCAATGACCTGGAAGGCGCAGTGGGCGGGACGGTCTTGGAAGACAGAGAAGAAATGCCTGTACGGGTGCGCCTCAGCGAAAGTGAGCGCGGCAGCCTGGAAGCGCTGTTGGCCCGGCAAATAACGACAACCGGGCCGAATGGCGCCGTGTCGGTTCCGCTATCCGCCATTGCCAGCGTGGACGTTGTGCCAGAAGAAGCAAGCATTACGCGCTATAACAGCAAGCGCTCCAATGCAGTGCAGGGCTTTGTATTGCCCTTCACCTTGCCGTCTGTAGCGCTAAAGTACTTCCAAGCGCGTCTTGAAGCAGCGGACCTTGCCCTACCGCCAGGCGTTACGCTGCAGCTCGGCGGCGAAACCGAAACACAGGCGCAAGCTATGGGCAATTTAATGAGCTCCGTTGGCGTCCTCATGGTCATCATGGTCGGCATCATCATATTGACCTTCAACTCGTTCCGCTTTGCGGGGGTCATCTTAAGCGTTGCCCTACTCTCCGTGGGCATTGCCTTTGTGCCACTTTACCTCACGGACCAACCGCGCGGCTTTATGGCCATCGTGGGCGCGATGGGCTTGATTGGTTTGGCCATCAACGGCGCGATTGTGGTGTTGACGGCTCTGAAGAGCAATGAACGCGCCCGCGCTGGCGACCCGCTCGTCATTCGCGAAACGGTGGTCGACTGTACGCGCCATATCGTCGGCACAACCCTCACGACCATTGCCGGCTTTATGCCCCTCATCATCTGGGGGCAGAACTTTTGGACGCCGCTGTCGCTGGCCATCGCCGGCGGCGTCATAGGGTCTTCAATCTTGGCTCTATTCTATGTGCCAGCGATGTTCACATGGATTGCAAAGTACAAATATCGCGATGAAGCCGAGGCGCTCGACCCTGCGCACATTCCAACGGCAGATGCGGTTGCAGCCGAGTAAACTAGCCTTCTTGCAGGGCCCGCTCTGAGATGTCTGTGATTGGACTTAAAATATAGTCCATGATGGTGCGTTTGCCGCCCAAGACACTCACTTCAGCCACCATCCCCGGAATGATGGGAAGCGCTACGCCGTCCGTTTCAATCGTGTCCTTTTGGGTGCGGACAGTAATGCGGTAGAGGCGCTGCCCATCTTCTTGCTCGATTGCATCGGCCGAGATGGTTTCCAGCTTGCCTTCAAGAGCGCCATAAATGGAAAAGTCGTAAGCCGTGAGCGTCACCCGCGCATCTTGGCCCGGACGCAAAAAGGCGATGTCTTTGGGGTCAACAAACGCTTCCACCAGAAGCGTATCCCCCAACGGAACAAGCTCGAACATCGTCTCGCCTGGTTGAACAACAGCGCCAATAGTGGAGACATTGAGCGTGTTCACGGTGGCAGCAATAGGCGCACGCACCTCGGTCCGCGTCACCCGGTCTTGTAGAGCCGGCAAAGCGGCGCGCGCTTCTGTAAGCTGGGCTTGGGCTTCAGTAAGGGCCGCGACGGTCTCAGCCTTAAAGCCTTCGCGGATCGCTTCGAGTTCATATTCCACTTCTTTTAAGGCCGCCTCGGCCCGCTCGGCCGCTAAGGTGGCGATGCGGATATCGCCTTTAGCGGTCGCTTCGCGCTGCTGAGCGCGCAGGAGCTCAATGCGCGGCTCAATGCCCTTCTCCACCAGCGGGGCCAGCATGTCGACTTCCTGCTTGGCAAGGATTTCACTCTCGCGGGCCGTGGCTGCGGCAACTTTCGCTTCTGAAAGCGCACGCTGGCGCTGGGTGAGGATGGACTGCTTCACATTAACGGAAGAGTTCAGCTCGGCAACGCGGGCACGATAAAGCGCGCGCTCGGTCGAAACCACATCCGGTGCTGTAGCTTCGAGAGCCTGGTCGAAGGTCGGTTCCTTCAGCTCTGCCTCTGCTGACAGCCGCGCCACCTTGGCAGACAGGGCATTAAAGGTCTCTCGGCCACTGGTATAGGCCGCATTGAACTGCGTGGTGTCGAGCTGCATGAGAATTTGGCCGGCTTCTTCCTGATCGCCCTGCGCCACCTTCACATCCTCTACCATGCCGCCTTCCAGGTTTTGGATGACTTGCAGCTGCTGCGAGGGGATAACCCGGCCGCCCCCACGCGTCACTTCATCGAGCTCGGCAAAGCTGGCCCAGATGAGGAGAAGCGTCAGCGTCCCGATAATGATGTAGAACAACAGTGTTGCCGCCTTGCCCGGCGTAACCGGCAGGTCGTCCTCCTGCATCAACTCCTGCTCATAGGTGAGGTCGGTCATGCGCCCTGAACGCCTCCCTGAACGCCTCCTTGAACCCCGCCACTACCGATACCCGCCGCGCCAGCGCTCACCGCCATGCTTTTCAAGACATCATCGCGCGGGCCAACCGAGACGACGCGGCCCTTATCCATGAGGATGATTTTATCGACCAGCTTTAACAGCGTGCCCCGGTGGGTGATCAGGATAAGGGTTTTGTCCTCAAGCTGCGGTTTCAACCGCGAGGTCAGCGCGTTTTCTGTATTAATGTCCATGGCAGACGTTGGCTCATCCATCACTAGGATGGAGGGACCCCCAATGAGAGCACGCGCAATGGCAATCGATTGCTTTTGCCCACCCGACAAGCCTTCGCCGCGATCAGATAGCCGAAGGTGATAGCCATTGGGCCGGGCACCGATGAAGTCATGCACGCCAGCCGCTTTTGCCACATCGAGCAGGTCCGCATCAGAGGCCTCCGGGACACGCATAAGAATGTTTTCGCGGACTGAGCCAGAAAATAGTGTCACGTCCTGCAGGACCGCGCCCATATTTTGGCGCAAGTCGTCCGGATGGATTTGCCGAACGTCAGTGTCGTCAACCAACACTTGGCCATCGCTGGCGCTATAGAGCCCAAGCATCAAACGCAGCAGCGTTGATTTGCCAGACCCAATCTTACCCAGGACGGCGACTTTTTCGCCGGGCTGGATATCGAAGTTGACGCCCCGCAAGACCCAATCAGCCTCGCCAGGATAGCGGAAGCTGACATTCTTGAACAAGATGGCGCCGTCCAGTTTTTCATGCCTTACGTAGGGGATTTCTTGGCGGGTGTCGGTGTCGGTTTCCATCAGCTCCGACAGCGCTTGGTAGGCGGCGCGGGCGCCGTTGATGCGGCTGAGCACATTGGCGATTTGGCTGAGCGGAGCCAACGTGCGGCCCGTTAAAATCACACAAGCGATGAGCGCGCCCATGGACATGGCGCCGGTGGTAATGAGGAAGACACCAGCAACCACGATGCCAACCTGGGCAATCTGCTGCGCGCTGGTTGCCACATTAATGGCCAGTTGACTGAAAATGCGGCTGCGGCGATTGGTTTGCGCATGGCCTGCAATGGCCGCGCGCCAGCGTTTGGCCATGACGGGACCAGCGCCCAGCGCCTTGACGGTTTCCAGCCCAGAGACGGTTTCTACGAGCACCGCGTGCTTGTCCTGCGCTTCTTCCATCGATTGGTCCGCCAGGGATTTCAGCGCAGGCTGAATTAAAAATCCGGTGACGAAGACCAGCGGAACCGCAAGCAATGGCACAAGAACGGCAGCGCCGCCGATGGCCCAAATGACAAAAAGAAAGAGGGCAATGAAGGGTAAGTCCACCACCGCAACCAGCGTGGCAGAGGTGAAAAAATCCCTTAGGGTTTCAAATTCGCGCACACGGGAGGCAAAGGCCCCCGGCGGCATCTTGCGGGTGGAAATGCGCACATCGAGCACCCGCGCAAAAAGCTGGGCGCCGATGAGCGTATCCACTCGCTGACCTGCCACATCAATGAAATAACCACGCAAGGAGCGCAGCACAAAATCGGCGCTCAAGGCTATGAGCATCCCGATGGTGAGCGCAATCAAGCTTTCCACGGCATTGTTGGGGATAACCCGGTCATAGACAACCATGGTGAAGAGGCTAGTCCCGAGCGACAGAATATTCACAAAAGCCGCCGCCAGGATAACCTGGATATAGATACGTTTGTTGGCCTTTAGGGGCCCCCAGAGCCAGTGTTTATCCACCATCCCTAATTGCCTCCCCATAAATCCGACGTGCTGGCTAAGCTGAAACTGAGCCCGAAGGTGGGAAGCAGCGCCCCTGTTTGGGCCATCAGGCGATAGTGCGCCATATCTCGCTCCATCCGGCCATCCAGCAATGCAATGGCAGCTGCAAAATAGTCCGCTTCTGCTTGCAGTAAATCGAGCAAGGTGCCGCGCGCAACGGCGAATTGCTGCACAAAGGCATCGCGCGCATCCTGGTTGGCCTGTAGGGCAAATTCCAATGTACTGAGCTGGGCATTCAGCACGGCCAATTCGCGCATGGCAATGCGGACATCGCGCTCGACTTCCAGCCGTGCTTGGTCTTCCTGAAATTCTGCTTGGCGGGTACGCTGCAAGGCCTGGCGTTCTTGGGCTTTGCGAGACCCACCAGCAAACAAATCATAATCCATTACAAGCCGGCCGCGGACATCATAATTATCGTTATTCTCAAATACGCCGAACTTCGTCGCATCGACAGCGACGGAGACACTTGGGAGGTTGCCGCGTTCAATGGCCTTTTGGTCCAGCTTAGCCGCGCGCGCATTTGCAGTTGCCCGCGCCAAAGTAGGGTTATCATTGAGTGCCATGGTTAGCATATCGTCTGCAGCGGCCACATCGCTCTCAATGAGCTTAGGGCGTGCGAACTCACCCGGCTCGGTTTGGAAAAGCTGCTCAAACCGGCTCATAGCGCCAGCTAAATTGCGATCGAAGCCAGCCAACTGGGCCTGCGCGCTGGCCTTGCGGGCGGCCACCCGGGCTACGTCTTGGATAGAGCCAACGCCATTGTCATAGCGCTCGGTGACTTGAGCCAAAATATCATCATGGCGGGCGACAAGCGCTTCGCCCACAGTGCGCAGCTGGCGAAATTGCACGACTTCCAAATAGGCGCTGATGGCATCAAGCGCGATTTGGGTCGCCACCATCTGCGTATTGGCTTCAGCTTCATCCATCCGCGTTTCAGCAGCATCCATCCGGGCAAAAGTGGCGCCGCTGTCAAACAGCAGTTGCTCACCATAGACCCTGGCATCGACCCGTTCGCGTGGACGGGAGCGCTCGACGAGAATGTCTGGGTCATCATCAAAGCTTGAGGAGAATTCTTGCTGGCCAGAGACACCCACACCAACTGTAGGAAGGAGGCTTGATTTGGCCTCGCGCCGAGATTGCTTTGCTTCCGTGCGCTGGGCAATGGCGGACTTGACCGTCGGATTAACGTCCACAGCTTGGCGCACGGCATCTTTGAAAGCGTCCGGGTCGACACCGGCCGGGAAAGTGATCGCGCGCGGAGCATCAGTCGCGAGCGACACAGCGATAGGCGCCAAAGCAAGCCCAATTGACACAATCAGTGGTTTCATAGGCTTTGCTTAAATAGGCTCTTTTGGGCGAAAGCCAGGCAGCGTTAGCCGCTTGGCCTTAGGCCGCTGGAAGTTCCCATTTAGCCGGCGCGCCAGACAGGCGGCGCAGCATATCCTGACGCTCGTCTTCTAAGGCGTCTGGCAGCTTGTCATCGAACAAATCAAAATGCGTACGCTGGTCTTCCGCTTCGCGCACTGCGGCATCTGTATCGATTTCCATAAGCTGAGCAAACTGTGCCTTTTCAAAGCTGAGGCCATCCCAGTTCATGTCTTCATGATGCGGCATCTTCCCAAAGGGACTTTCAATGCCATCCACTTTGCCATGCACGCGGTCGATGATCCATTTCATCACGCGCATATTCTGGCCAAAGCCAGGCCACATGAAGCGGCCATCGGCATCCTTGCGGAACCAGTTCACGCGGAAGATTTTAGGCAGCTGCATGCCGCTCTTGTTAAAACTCAGCCAGTGGCCCCAATAGTCCGCCATGTTGTAGCCGCAGAAGGGGAGCATCGCCATGGGATCGCGGCGGATGGCAGCTTGATTTTCCGCCGCCGCCGTGGCTTCTGAACCCATTGTCGCCGCCATATAAACGCCGTGCTGCCAATCGCGCGCTTCATACACGAGCGGGAAGGTTTTGCTGAGGCGTCCGCCAAACACAAAGGCATCAATGGGCACCCCGGCTGGGTCATTGAACGCCGGGTCAACGCTGGCGCATTGGTCAACGGGCGAGCAGAAGCGCGCATTGGGATGCGCCGCCGGTGTGCCGCTTTCGGGGGTCCAGTCGTTGCCCTTCCAGTCGATGAGATGCGCGGGCGGCTCTTTGGTCATACCTTCCCACCACACATCGCCATCATCCGTCATGGCAACGTTGGTAAAGATGGTGTTTTTCTCCACCAGCTTCATGGCGGTAGGGTTGGACTCATAGCTGGTACCCGGCGCGACGCCGAAATAGCCATTATCCGGATTGATAGCGCGCAGCTTGCCGGACGCATCGGGCTTAATCCAAGCAATGTCATCGCCGACAGTCCAAGCCTTCCAGCCTTCAAAGCCTTCCGGCGGGATAATCATGGCCAGGTTGGTCTTGCCGCACGCCGATGGGAAAGCTGCGCCCAAATAAGTCTTTTCGCCTTCAGGGCTTTCCAGGCCCAAGATGAGCATATGTTCAGCCAGCCAGCCTTCATCGCGCGCCATCGCCGACGCGATGCGCAGCGCAAAGCACTTCTTCCCAAGCAGCGCATTACCGCCATAGCCGGAACCAAAGGACCAAATCTCACGCGTTTCTGGAAAGTGCACAATATACTTGTTATCGGCATTGCATGGCCAGGCAACATCAGCTTCGCCTGGCGCTAACGGCGCGCCGATGGAATGAAGGCAAGGGACAAACTCCCCATCGGTGCCAAGCACATCAAGCGCGCCCTTGCCCATGCGGGTCATGGTACGCATGGAAACAACCACATACGGGCTGTCAGTAATCTGCACGCCGATATGGGCGATATCCGACCCCAATGGCCCCATGGAGAAGGGGATGACATACATGGTGCGCCCCTTCATACAGCCTTCAAAAAGGCCGTTTAAGAGCGTCTTCATTTCGGCAGGGTCACGCCAATTGTTGGTCGGGCCAGCATCATCTGGATTGGCAGAGCAAATATAGGTGCGGTCTTCCACACGGGCCACATCCGCAGGGTCAGAACGGCATAGATAAGAGCCGGGGCGCTTTTCTTCATTGAGTTTGATGAAAGTGCCGGAGGCAACCAAAGCATCGCAGATCGATTGGTATTCCGCCTCAGAGCCATCGCACCAATAAACGGCTTCTGGCTTGGTCATATCGGCGACGGATTGAACCCAATCATTTAGGGCTTGATGCTGAGATGCCATGGGGAAACTGGCCTCCTTATTTTCTCATGCTTGTTTTAGAGGTAATGTGACTGGTTGACTTGCTGACCACGAGTTAGGGGCCGCACCATAGTGTCGGAAAAGCGCAGAAACAACTCTCCACACTGATAAAAGGCCGGATGAGGGCCGTTGTTAATCCTACAGCTTAAGACATAGTTTTCAGCAGACTGATTCCGTGCTGTTTTGGAGCAGCCACTGTTGCGGGTGTGCTGTCGGCGCTGCATGTCTCTGCGAATCAATCTGGGTTTTTTATCGGACACAATGAAGTCTTGCGCTTGTTGGTGCTGGAGCACAATACTGAGGGCAAGGCGTAGTTGAGGAGCGATAAAAGCGTGGTTCAGGAGCGACAAAAATGAATTCGACGGCTTGCGGTCTGATTTTGGCGCTCATGTTCTCAGCAAGCACCGCGGTTGCCGACACTCTGCCAGATGGCATTTTATCCCTTTATAAAGACCTGCACGCCAACCCAGAACTCAGCTTCCAAGAAAAAAAGACATCCGCGCGCATGGCTGCGGAGTTAGAGGCGCTTGGTTTCTCGGTTATCCGAAACATTGGTGGATATGGCGTGGCAGGGGTGTTTGAACATGGCCCTGGGCCAACGGTTCTCATACGCGCCGACATGGATGCTCTTCCCGTCAAGGAGGCGACCGGCTTTGCGTTTGCCAGCAAGCAGGTTGCAGACATAAGCCCAGGTCAATCAGTGCCTGTCATGCATGCATGCGGCCACGATGTGCACATGGCCAACTGGGTCGGTACTGCAAAGACACTGCTGGCACGCAAAGACGAATGGTCTGGTACTTTGGTGTTCATCGCCCAGCCGGCCGAAGAACGCGGCGCTGGTGCAAGAGCCATGTTGGGCGACGGGCTCTATAAAAGAGTGCCGCTGCCCGACTACAATCTAGCACTTCATGTTGGCGCCTCTCTACCTGCCGGCATGGTAGCAACCACAAGCGGGTACGCGCTGGCCAATGTGGATACCGTCGACATCTATGTAAAAGGCGTTGGCGGCCATGGCGCTTACCCGCATACCACCAAGGACCCAATCGTCCTGGCGTCAAAAATCGTGATGGCCTTGCAAACCCTGGTAAGCCGGGAACTCTCTCCCCTTGAGCCAGGTGTTGTTACTGTCGGAGCATTTAATGCAGGCTCCAAGCACAACGTCATCTCTGATGAAGCGCATCTGCAGCTGACTGTCAGGTCGTTTTCCGAGGAAGCACGGGCACTATTGCTCAACGGCATCAAACGCATCGCCCACGGTGAGGCGCTTGCGGCCGGTTTGCCAGAGGACAAATTACCAAAGGTGGATATCAATGAGGAGCATACGCCAAGCGTTTATAACGACCCCGCGCTGACCGAACGTGTTATGGCTGCGCTTGTAGACACATTAGGCGCTGACAATGTGATTTCCACGGCGCCGGTCATGGGCGGGGAAGATTTCGCAGAATATGGCCGCACGAAGGAAGATATTCCGGGCCTCATTTTTTGGCTTGGTGCCGTAAACCCAGAGACTTTCAAATCAGCCAAAGTGGCAGGAACGACCCTGCCATCCCTGCATTCGCCCTTTTTCGCGCCCGATTATGAGCTTACGCTTAAGACAGGCATTAAGGCTATGACAAGCGCCGCCCTGGAATTACTCGCAAAGCGCGGCGTGGCAGAATAAAATTCTGAAATATGTCGCTTTCACTTTGAATTCGTGCGCCAAAGCTTGTAGCTTAACACCATGAAATCACGCACGCTTGATCAGACGGATTTAGAAATTCTCGCTATTCTGCAAGAGGATGGCAGGATAACTAATCGCAATCTAGCTGAACAAGTGGGCCTGTCACCCAGCCCCTGCCTTGAGCGGGTCCGCAGGCTGCAAGACCAAGGGTTTATCAAGCGCTTCACGGCGGTGATCGACGTGGAAAAGCTGTATGACCCAGTCTTCGTTTATGCCCAAATCACCCTGGGCAACCAAGGCCGGGGCCAGCAGGCGCAAATTGAAGACCATTTGCGCGGGCTATCGCAGATTGTTCAGCTAGTCGAAGTCAGCGGCGATTGCGATTACATCGCGCACTTCGTCTGCCCTTCCATTGCGGACTATCAAAAGGTCACCGCGACGCTGCTGGATTCGGAGAATTTGGCGGTCGAGCGCATCGTCTCCCATGTGGTCATGCGCAACGTGAAAGAGGCCACCGGGCTACCGCTTGAACGCGGCTTTGACTAGCGCGATTCGACACCGCTGCACGGCCTTCCGAATATAATTCTGAGTTTACCTTTTTTCGCGCGATTTAATCGGCCCCGTTGTCGATATTTTCAGCAAAGAAAATCAATCTATTGCAAGCCTTTCATTGCTC
>CAKZYD010000158.1 GCA_937884085.1 uncultured Sphingomonadales bacterium
AACCGGCCGATGTTTCAACATAACAAAAACGACGCTTGGAATAGGTCACCAAGAGGGATGACGCCGGCAGGGAGAACTGCCCCATATCCTGATAGCCGCAGGGATTGCCACCGGTTGGACTGCCAACCAGTTTTGCATTCAGGACTTCTTTAAACTGGATGGCATTGCTCATGGCTGCGGAAAAGGTGCGTGGCCCGATAAGGACATAGACACCATCAAGCCAAGAGATGCTATCCACCAGATTAAGGCGAGACGCGAGGATCAATCCATTGTAGAAATCGCCGCCATAGTTTTCCCGCAGATCGATAATGATGTTGGCGACAGCGGCATTGTTGATACGGCGCAAGAGACGGTCTGCAAAGGCCTCCATCTTTTTTGCCGATGGATAGGCATCAAAGCGAATATAGACCGTGTCTTGATCCCGGTTGAGGTCATACCAGATGGCCTCATTCTCTTGGGCGGTGAAGAAAGGTTCGGGATGCAGCGGCGTTATCCGATCTGTGATAATCTCAAACACCTCCTCTCGTGTCACAGCGGTCAACTCCAGGCTACGGACGTCGTCCTTCACCAAAATATTGAACTGCGTCGCAGCGCCAGGCGTCGTGAACCCGAGCCCAACGAGCAGGTCTTCAAACGGAAAATAATCCCCAACTCTCACCCGCTCGGAGTATTCATTCTCTACGAAAGGGACGATCTGCGATAACCCGGCAAGCACTTCAGCGACGGGCACCCCGTTCACCGACTGAATGATGCCGCCCAGAAGCTGCTTGTCCTGCGCGCGCACGCCCGTAACCAACACAGCATCGCCCACCACGGTGGTCACCAAAGGGAAAATCTGCTTTGCTTGTACCCAAAGTGGAATGGCCGTATGCCCATCCCCCACGCGCCGTGTCAGACGCATCAACTCGACCCATCGCTGCGCTTTGGAGAGGTTGGCAGCATTGGCGATCTGCCGCTCAAGGTCGCGATTAAAGTCCTGCGCATCAATCGAATGATACAGGTCGATATGGTTCTTTTCGAGACCGCTGCGATAGGCTTCGAGATCGCGGCGCCAAGCCTCCGCATCGGGGCTTTGTGCTGTCGATTGGACGGAGCACCCAATCAATACAAACACCAAAAGCAGGTTTGATTTCATCTTCATTGCACCGTGCGTGCTGTCTTACCTGACCTCTGCCCAGCGCTGCCGGCAACTGCCATAGGCATTGCCTAACCCGGCACGCTCTCGCGCCGCAACGGCATGGTCAGGCAATGGATGCCGCCGCCGCCACGCGTGAAGCAATCTAGCTCAGGCTCAAGCACTTCTAGGCCAGCGTCCCGCAAGGCAGCGTTGGTCGAGCGGTTATGCTTTGGCGAGACCACGCGCCCCTCCCCCAGCGCAAGCGCATTGCAGCCCAGCTGCATCGTCTCGCGGAAGTTCACCGGGATGAGCTTTATACTGTGGCGGGAGAGCCAGCCGATGAGGTCATCGTCGAGCGCATCAGTGCACGCCAAAGCCAGGCCCTCGCCCACCATGGAAAACAGCACATCCAGGTGCAGGAAATGCTCTGGAAAGCCGTAGATTTTTGCTTCCCAGCCTTCCGCCTCAAACCAGCGCGCGAGTTGCTGCGCGCCTTCGCGGGTGGTGCGCGTACCGGAATAGCCGATCAGGAGCAGGCCGGGCTTGATGACGTGGATGTCGCCGCCCTCAATGGTGCCAGCCGTTGCGTGGCGCCACACGGGGATATCGTTCGCTTCATAGAATTTGAGAACTTGGCTCCACTCCCCGCGCCGTTCAATGCGCGCCAGCTGATTGATAACGGCGCCCCAGGGCGTCATTTGGCTGGAGTCCCGGGTAAAGCACTGGAAGGCCAGATGGCTTTCTAAATCTAGAAAGTGCGTCGTCACCCCCGCACCTTCGAGCATCTCCACCATGGCATTATACTGATGCTGCGCCTTTTGCAGGTTCAGCGGCGTATCCGCTTCCAGCGTGGCCTTGGCCACGGCGTTCACTGCCTCCCAACGATAATGGTCTGGGCGGCACAGCAGCACGTCCTGTAGCGCCCCATATTCACTGTCAAAGCCCCACTTTGGCATGATGTTCCCCGAAACGTCTCTTGAATTATGCCCCCTCTTGGACCATGGTCCGCGCCCTTTTCAACCCTGATTCGCCTTGCCAGAGAGACCGACATGACTTCGCCCACACTTGCAGAACAAAATGCGCCAAAGCAGCGTTTGTTCTTCGCAGATGTTGCGCGCACATGGTCGCTGGCCTGGCCTGTCTTCCTGATGAACCTTGTGGTTATCGGGATGTCGACCGTGGATGTGGTCATGGTTGGCCGCGCTGGGACAGAGGAATTGGCCTATCTCGGCATCGGGCGGGTTATGTTTTGGCTTGCCATCGTTATCTGCTCGGGCCTCTTCACCGGGGTGACGGTGTTTACTGCAAATGCCGACGGCGCTGGCGAACGCGAGAAAGCGGGCGACATCTTTCGCCAGGGCATTGCCTATACGGCCGTGTTGGCGCTGTTTTGGACGACGGTTTTGCTTTTCGCCGGCGAAGCTGTGCTGCGCGCACTGGCTCTCCCTGAGGCGCTGGTGGCTGAAGGCGGAGACTATATCCGTTTCACTGCGATTGGCTTGCCGCTGCAGCTTTACATTGTGTGTTGCTTTCTCTGGCTCGAAGGCATTAGTCGCCCGCGCCCAGGCCTCATCGTGATGCTCGCCACGTTGCCGGCCAATGCTGGGCTCAACTGGCTGCTCATTTATGGCAACTGGGGCTTCCCTGAGATGGGCGCTTCGGGCGCTGCCATTGCGACCACCTTGGCGCAAGGTAGCGGCGCGGTGCTCATCTATGCCTATCTGCGGGGTATGCACGAGAGAGAGCTGTGGGGCCTGGCGCAGCTATGGCCGCGCGATTGGAGGGCGGCCTGGCGGGATGGGAAAGCCCTGCGCCACTTTGGCTATGCGCCAGGCTTTGCCACCGGCATGGAGTTCTTGGGCTTTAACGCGCTCAATATCATGACGGGCTATCTGGGCGTGGTCGTCGTGAGCGCCTATCAGGTCGTATTCTCCCTGCACGCCATTTCCTTTGCGGCGGCCATGGGCTTTGCGTCAGCCACCGCCGTGCGCGTGGGCAATGCCATGGGCCGCCAAGACCCAGCGGCAGTGGGCTTTCAGGTCCGGCTGTCCGCCGGCATGACCATCTTGGCGATGCTGCCCTTCACCTGCGCCTATCTCCTCGCGCCAGAGTTTTTCCTCAGCATCTTTGGCGCCGAGCCGGACGTGGTGGTGACATCCGTGATGCTGCTGGCGATTATTGCGCCCTTCCTCATCTTTGACGGGCTGCAATATATGCTGGTTTACGCTCTGCGCGCGGCGGGTGACCAAGTGGTTGCGTCCGTCCTGCAAGTCAGCAGCTTCCTCATCGTCATGGGCGGCGGCGGGGCGCTGTTCACATTCGCGCTCGGCATGGGCGCGCCAGGTATTGCCTGGGGGATGGTGGCTGGCATGGTGTGCGCAGCGCTGCTTTTGTGGCCGAGGTTTATGCTGGTGCAGCGGCGGCTGTCTAAATAAAAGCCGCCGTGTTGCTCTTCTCGCCGGTCATCACGCTGATGGGCCGGCCGATCACGGGCGCATCAATCATCTGCGCCATGACAGCCGGGTCTTTGGACGTGGCCAGGAACCGGGCGCCGTTTTCATCCAAACGGCCAATGAACACGGCTTTGGACGGCTCGGTCTTCTTATAGACGACGGTGTATGTCTCGACGGTCCCCGCGCCGCCCGGCGGCTGCGTAAAGGCCGGGCTGTCCAGCGCGTCAATCTCGCTTTGGTAGCCGGAAGGCGCGGTGCGCTCGAAGGGGCCTTCTGGTGCGGCGGTGCTGTAAATGCCGAAGCTGTGCTTGGTGAGATACCAGCCATTGCCCGTCACATAGCCGAAATCGCCAGGGCCTTGCCGCAACCGCTGCGCCATGGAAGCGATGCCGTGCATGGTGTAGTTGTTCCCCGGCCCGCCAAAGAAGGGCAGCCCGCCAGTGACGGTCAAACCGCGTGGGTCAAACGGGTCAAGCGCTAGCGCCTCGCAAGCAACTTCGACCGCTGAGGGAAAGCAGCTGTAAAGGTCAAAGGCCGCCATATCAGCGACGGTTTTCCCTGCCATCTCAAAAGCATGGGCGCTGCCAACGCGCATGGCGGGGCTGGATATATAGTCCACCCGCTCGGAGATAAACCATTTCTCCTTGGTATCCGCGCAGCCATGCAGATGCACAATCTTGGCCTCCGGCACGCCAAGATCCCTGGCCCGGCCATAGGTCGTCATCACCACCGCCGCGGCTTTGCCCA
>CAKZYD010000159.1 GCA_937884085.1 uncultured Sphingomonadales bacterium
GACGTTCTATTAGTCGTATTATTTCAACAGAAATGCAACATGGCTGCAAACAACTGGAAATGTTCAACATTGCCAGCCTAAGCGGTTTCGCTTGCGTTCGAGATGTTTCTAACTTTTAGCTCCGCCTCGAAAGACGCTGATATCCCATGCGCCTTTGGGGCCGACGCTCATGTCCAGTTCCGGGTTGCTTAAGATGCCGCGCCGCTGGGCCTCCGGCACAATTTCGCTTCGTCGTTTGACGCGAAGTTTCCGGCAAATCGCGATCTGGTGCTTGCGCACGCCCGAATGGGAAATCTTCATTTCGTGGGCGATCTGTTTATCTATCAGTCCTTCGGCGACAAGATCGATAAATTGCAACTGTCGTTCTGTCAGATCAATGCCCTCGGTGCGCGCTTCCACCATATGTTGCATCATTCGTGCGTGGGCAGCCCAGGCAATGGCGAGGAGCGTCGGGCCCTTTTCAGCAACAAAGGCAAGGCATTCCTCGCGCCCCATTCGGCCCGAGAAGGACATGCCCGCCCGTGCTTTGGGGTCGGGAGATCGCAGAGGAATGCCAATACCGCTGTGAACGCCCGGTAGAATTTGCGCAAAGGAAAGCTTGCGTTGATAGTCGGGGTAATCGTTGTACATGTCATTGAAAGCGGCGCCGGACACACCGGGCGTCCACTTATAGGTGCAGTGGCGACGTCCATAGCTCACCCGGTCAGGATTTCGCATCCAGCGTTCCATAGCAATCATCGCTTGGGGCAGGTTTGAGCGCGTGAAAATATGCGCGTCCTTTGCCGTGACATCATTGCAGTATTCGTACGCCACCATCTTGAAGCCGGCGCGCTTTCCAAAGGCCACCAGCAGTTGGAATACATCCTCTGCCGATTGCGTGAAATTTATGTCGGTCATGAACTGGATAAGTTCGGCGGGAAATGCCAGTTCAAAGGCCTTGGCCTCAAGGGTGTCTACGCCTTCGATGTAGCGATTGTCGGTGACGTCAAATTCATCCGGCGCCGGTTCGCCAGCCATTGCAGACAAGCCCGGTGCAACCGAGTGCCATGCAGACCCAACGGGTAACTCTTCCATGGCGGTCAGTAGCGTGCGCAGGTCTTCGGGAAAGTCCTTCTTGTTATCCAGTCCCATAGCAACAAAGCTCCAATCTAGCGTTCCCGCCATCTATAGCAAATCAACTGCGGCATATCAGACAGCGCCTGCCGCAAAGTGTTCCAGCAGTACTGTCAAATTTGTCAGAAAAAAGATCGTAGAGCCCCTGGTTCACCATCATAATCCCGGACCTAGGCATCAAAATCCGAATTAGGCCCTGTCTCTTTTGACATCTAATCTTACCCTACGATAATTCGCTATCCCTCAGCCTAGTGAGCGCATGCGCTTTGTTGAATTTTGCTTCAAAAAAAGGTTGAGCAATGTCCGGATTTTCCTCCACCATAAACGTCAACTCTCTTACGGCTGCACAGGGCTTTTCGTTGAGCGAGAGCCTAGGTACTTTATCCAACCTCGGGTCCGCCATCGCTGCGGTAGGTGATGTGGACAATGATGGCATTGCCGATTTTGTTATTGGTGCCGAAGGGTTGGAAACAGCTGCTTATGGAAGTGCCCTACTTGTCTATGGGCGCCAGCAATGGGCAACTGGCACGACCGATATTGCGCAATTCGGCGGCATTAAAATTTATCGAGGCGGGGTTGAATCACTGGCCGGTAAGGTCGTGGAAGGTGTTGGCGACGTAAACGGCGATGGAATTGATGACTTCGCTATCGGTTCTCAATCAGCGCGCAATCCAAGCTCCACATCAGCGACACCGGCTGGAGCCGCCTATATTGTTTATGGCACCTCGGATAGAAGCTCCATCGCCAGCACGACCGCCCTTGGAAGCTTAAGCGGGACTGATGGTTTCCAGCTTTATTCCAGCCCCAATGGTGACCAGTTTGGCAACGCCATCGCCGGTGGTGATCTGGATGGCGATGGCGTTTCTGACTTCTTAGTGGCTGCTGAAAACGAAGGTGTTGGCAATGGTCGTACAGGCAAGGTTTTTGGCCACTATGGGCAGTCGGGCTTTGTGAACGACTTTGATGTGAAGAGTTTGACCGGGCCAAACAACGCTGCCTTTACAGTGCAAGGTTTGCAGGCTGGAGAAAAGTTCAGCACGGATTTAAGTCTTGGCGATTTCAACGGTGATGGAAATCTCGATACGCTTTACAGCTCAGAGTTTTTTGATTCCAGTAATGCAAGCTCTGACAGCAATAAGGGTCGGGTGTTTGTCGACTTGGGCGATGGCGTTCGCGACCAAGGTGCAACCATCCGCAGCAGCAACTCTGATTTTAACATCACTGGCGCGGTTGCTGGCGATCAGCTCGGTGGCACGGCGAAATTTGCCGGTGACATCAATGGTGACGGCTTCGATGATATTGTGATGGGTGCCTTTGGTAACGATCCCTTCAACCGGCTGACTGCCGGCACAACCTATCTGATGTTCGGAACCGACCAGGCGCAAGGCAATGTCGACCTTGCCAGCAACACCTCCCTGATCGAGTTTTATGGAGCAGATGAAAGAGATCGCAGTGGTTGGAAGGTCGCCGGCGTTGGCGACGTGAATGCCGACGGTTTTGATGATTTTGTAACAACAGCTATTTGGGCTGATTCCACATCCACCGACAACAAAGCCGGGGAAGCTTATCTCATCTTCGGCAAGGCCAGCGGCTGGGCCAACACTGACTTGGGACAATTGAGCGCTTCCGAAGGGGTGCTCATCCAGAACTCCAACGGTGGTGATCAACTGGGAAGCGCAGTGTCTGGTCTGGGAGACATCAATGGTGACGGCATTGACGAATTTGGCATTGGCGCCAGCTCCAGCAGAAATCTTGCAACGAATGCTGACAATAACGGCATCGTTTATGTGCTCTACGGCCAACTGCCCACAACCGCCGTGGTGCGTACGGGATCGGCCGCGGATCAGACAATTCGGGGGGGTGCGCTTGATGACACGCTGAACGGCCTTGGCGGCAAGGACAAGCTCTTTGGCAATGCTGGCCAAGACATTCTCAATGGCGGCGATGGCGATGACGAATTGTATGGCGGCGACAATGACGACCGGCTGAATGGTGGTGCGAACAATGACAAATTGTTTGGCTCCTTCGGCATCGATCTTCTCAACGGCAATGCCGGCAACGATGAGCTGTTTGGCGAAGACGGTGACGACAATCTGGCCGGTGAAGCGGGCGATGACACGCTGTGGGGCTGGCAGGGTGAAGACGACATGTTCGGCGGAGCCGGCGCCGATGAGATGCATGGCCAGCAGGACAATGACACCATGTATGGCGGCACCGAAAATGACACCATGTTTGGTGATGGCGGCAATGACACCATGTTTGGTGAAGGTGACAACGACACCATGTTCGGCTGGGTCGGCAATGACGAGATGTATGGCAATGATGGCGATGACCAGATATTTGGCCAGGACGGCGAAGACCGCCTGTTCGGGTGGACCGGTACCGACACAATAGAAGGCGGCCAGGGTAATGATCTTCTTCTCGGCGATGCAGGCGCGGATACCCTTCGCGGCTGCTGAGACAACGACTTTCTCTCCGGCGGTTCTAAATTTGTC
>CAKZYD010000160.1 GCA_937884085.1 uncultured Sphingomonadales bacterium
GGCCTCGCCGAAGCGGTTGCCTTTGCTGGATTATCAGGCCTCGATGTTGCCCTGGTCGTTGATGTGTTTTCATAAGGGGCTGCCGGGTCCTGGCAGATGGCCAATCGCGCCGAGACGATGGCGGCGGGCCAATTCGATTTCGGCTTTGCCATCGATTGGATGCGCAAAGACATAGGGATTGTTTTGGACGAGGCGGATGCCCTGGGCATGAGCTTGCCAGTCACCGCTTTGATTGACCAATTCTATGCCGAAGTGCAGGCGAACGGCGGGGGCCGCTGGGATACCTCGGCGCTGATTACACGCTTGTCGTGAAGGTCCTTGTCATCTGCCTTTTTGTGCTGCTGGCAGGGCCAGCGGCGGCGCAGGATTTGTTTCTGTTTAACGCCAATGGGTATAGTTATGGCGCTGGCGGGCTGATGCGCTTTGATGCGCTTTTGATAAAGGATGGGCGCGTTCAAGCTGCTGGACCAGAGGCCGTGCTGCGCCCCTATGCCGGGGAGGTCGTGTTTCGGGACCTTGGTGGCAAAACAGTTTTTCCCGGCATGGTCAATGCAGGCGCGTTCATTGAAGAGAGCCTGACACCGGCTTGTCCCGAGGCCTATACGCCAGACTGTTTAGCCGCTGCTTTAAAAGGTGCGGCAAGCCAAGGCATCACACTTCTTCTCGATACCGCGACCAGCCCTGCGCTTTGGTCTACCTTACAAAGTGCGCAAGATGACGGTGTTTTGCCGGTCCGCGTCCATGGCGCCATTGCAGGTCTGGGTGAGGCGTATGACAGTTTGGGCAAACGGCGCCCTTATGTCTCTGACGTCAAAACAGAGCTTGTTCTGCGCTCAGTGAGCCTGACTGGAGGACGCCGCCAAGACGGATGCGCCGCTGGCCCCGCTTTGAAGCGCAACCCTGTCGCTTTCAGGAACCAGATATCGCGCGGCTTGATGCGTGGCTATCAGATGCGGGTGGACGCCAATACGCCTAAAGATGTGGAAAACGCGCTTGAGGCCTTTGCTGACATTGCCTCAGTCGCTGGGCGAGAGCGACGGCATCTGTTGTCCCTTGGTGGTTTGGGGCTATTGCCGGCGGCTGAGGATATTCTAGCGGCTGGTGTTGTTCTGGTGGTGACACGCTGCGTCACCGCTTTGCAGGCTGAGGCCTTCAAGACGCTGTTTGACGCGGGGATAGACCTCGCTATCAGTTCGCCGCAGCCACTTTTGGCATTCCAAGCGCTGGCAGGCCCAGATAGCCCAGATAGTCAAGACGGCCGGGTTGCTGCCTTTCAAGCCCTGACGCTCGGCGGTGCAAAAGCAGCGTTTGTGAGCAGCGCGACCGGGAGCTTAGAGCCTGGGAAATGGGCCGACTTTGTTGTCCTGGATAGAGACCCATTTGCAGGTCCCATCGGCGGCATCGGCAATACGAAAGTGCTCGAGACATGGCGCGGCGGCGAAATCGTCTTTGACGCCAGCGAGTGAGGATTAGCTATTGAGCAGTTCTGCAACCTTCGGCGCGAAATAGGTGAGAACGCCGTCGGCGCCAGCGCGTTTAAAACACAGTAGGCTTTCTAAAATCGCTGCCTCTCCGTCTAGCCATCCATTCTGCACGGCGGCCATGACCATCGCATATTCACCAGACACTTGGTAGGCGAAGGTGGGGACGGCAAAATGGTCTTTGGTGCGGGCAATCACATCCAGATAGGGCAGGCCAGGTTTGACCATCACGCTGTCGGCGCCTTCCGCTAAATCCTGTTCGATTTCGCGCATGGCTTCATTGCTATTGGCTGGGTCCATTTGGTAGGTGCGCTTATCGCCTTTCAAACGGCCCATGGCGCCCACAGCTTCTCTGAAGGGGCCGTAAAAGGCTGACGCGTATTTCGCCGCATAACTCATGATTTGCACGTTTTTATGGCCTGCAGCGTCGAGCGCGGCACGAATGGCGCCAATACGGCCATCCATCATGTCGGATGGCGCGATGATATCTGCGTCTGCGTCGGCTTGGACGACGGCCTGTTTGGTGAGAACGGCGACGGTTTCATCGTTCAGGATATTGGCATGCTCGTCGATCAGGCCATCATGGCCATGGCTGGTATAGGGGTCGAGCGCCACATCTGTCAGTACACCGACGGGTGCGCCGGTGGCTTTGATGGCTGCCGTTGCCCGGCAAATGAGATTGCCTGCGTTAAAGGCTTCCGCGCCGTCGCTGCTGCGCTTGTCTTCCGGCGTATTGGGAAACAAAGCAATGACTGGAATACCTAGCTCTGCTGCGCGGGTTGCTGCTTGCGCGATAAGGTCAATGCTTAGGCGCTCCACGCCCGGCATGGCTGCAATCGGCTCGCGTGTGTTTTCGCCTTCGCAAATGAACATCGGCCAAATCAAATCGCTTGGCGTCAGCTGGGTTTCGCGCACAAGACGCCTGGACCACTCCGTTTGCCGGAGGCGGCGTAAGCGCAATTCTGGATAGCGTGCAGTCATGGTGTTGGAGTGTCCGACTAGGCAGGTTTTGTCAAATGCATTCCCTTTCTCTTTTTGATGTGAATGCTGAAACAAACTCAGCCTTGCGCTATGGTAGAGTAGACGCGTGAAAAAAGCCCATTTAACCTACCACCGAATAAGAAAAGTCGTTTCCTAAGGACGCAGCCCCATGAAGACAGCCCCCACCTTGAAAACTCTTATACCTGTGCTCTTTTTGGCTGCACCTATGCCTGTAACCGCAGATGCAGATTGGCCTTATCCAGAGGACATTCCTACGGTTTCAAATACCGTTTCCGCTCAGCCAGCGGGCCAAGCGGCGGCGGATTTGGTGCGTTTCTACAAAGTCAGAAAAGCATCGTCCGCCACTATTTCACCCGATGGACTGAGCATCGCCTATTCAACCGATATCACGGGCGTGCCGCAGCTTTGGATTGCCCCTGCAACCGGCGGCGCGCCGCAGCAACTCACCTTTGGCGGCGGCGTAAACAGTTTCGCTTGGATGCCTAATTCGATGGGCCTGATATATCGCGCTGATACCAATGGTGATGAGCTTTCCGGGCTCACCTATATCAGCAAGGATGGCACGGTGGAGAGGCCACTTCAAAGCGCTGGCGCAGGTTTTACGTTCTTTGGCGACGTTTCCAGCGATGGAAAAACCGTGGCGTTCTCCAGCACGGCCCGCAATGGCAACGATTACGACCTCTATCTGCAGCCCATATCGGGCGCGGAGGCTAAGCGCGTGTTCGATGGGACGTTTCAGTGGAGGGCGCATGCCTGGCAGCCGAGCGGTGACTATATTATTGTTACGGAAACGGCAGGCTCTGATGGTGAAAACCTCTATTTGCTCAATGCAAAATCAGAGCGTGTTGTTCCCCTCTATCAGCCGCCCCAAGAAACCAAGTTCAAGAGCTTTGCGTGGACCAAAGATGGGTCTGGATTTTACCTGGTCACGAATTTGGGCCGCGAATATCGGGGCCTGGCCTTTTACGAGTTAAGTACGGGCGAATTGCGCTTTCTTGAAACGCCAGACATGGAAGTCGACGATGTCGCCCTGGGCGCGGATGACCGCTATGTTGCGTGGCTCATCAATGCTGGCGGTTACAGCGCCCTTAAGGAGCGGGACCTAGAGACGAATACCTCAGTAAGCCTGCCGGAGTTGCCGCGCGGTATTTACAGCATTGATATGGCGAAAACGGCGCCTGTTCTGCAAATCCGCATCACAAGCCCACAGATTCCAGGCGACGTTTGGACTTATAATTTTGAGAGCGAGGCTCTCAGCCGGGTAACGCTGTCCAGTAGTGCCGGCGTCGACCTTTCAGCCATGGTCCTGCCGGAAACCATTACCTTCAAAGCGCGAGACGGCGTTGACCTGTATGGACTGTTTTACCCGCCAAGGCCGCAGGAGATAGATGAAAAGCCGCCTGTTGTTTTGATGGTCCATGGAGGGCCAACCGCGCAAGCCCGCCCGCAATTTAATACAACCATCCAGTATCTTTTAGCGCGCGGCTATGCGGTTTTCGATTTCAATTACCGTGGCTCAACCGGATACGGGCGCACCTTTGTGAGCCTTGACGATAAGCGGTTACGGCCAAATGCCATTTTGGATGTGGAAGATGCCATGGGCTGGCTCGAATCTTCTGGCCGCGTCGATGTGGATAAAGCGGCTATCTTCGGCGGGTCCTATGGCGGTTATATGGTCAACGCCGCCTTGGGGTCGTTCCCTGACTTGTTCGCAGCCGGCGTCTCCTTTGTTGGCGTTTCTGATTGGGTGCGCGCGCTTGAAGAGGCATCCCCATCTCTCAAAGCGTCAGACCGATTTGAATATGGCGATATCACTGACCCAGATGACCGCGCTTATTTCGCGGAAATCTCGCCGCTGAAAAACGCTGACAAAATCAAAGCGCCAATCCTGGTCCAGCACGGGGCCAATGACCCGCGCGACCCAGTAACGGAGTCAGACAGGCTCGTTCAAAAGGTCCGCGATGCAGGCGGAACGGTGACCTATATTCGTCTTAAGGACGAAGGCCATAGCATCAAAAAAATAACAAATCGGGTCTATGTCTACAGCCAAGTCGCCGCCTTTCTCGATGAGCACCTGATGGGTGTGGCGCCCAAGACAACGCCCAAAAAATTGCCCGAAACGTCGGCGCTAAGTCCAATGGCTGTAACCCTGGCAGCTGTCCAAGCGGAAGCCAAGACGCGCTTTACTGACCAAGACCTCAAACAAAAGAATGCAGCTCTGACGGCGCTTCTGCAGAGCAGAATGGCCGCTCAACAAGCGCTCATTGCTGCAGCCGAAACACTGCGAGCGCAGCTCAGCACGGTCAAAGCCAGTGAATTGGCGGCTGAGGATGCTGCGCAGGCCGCGTCTGAAAGCGTTGGGGCCGTTGAAACCGCTAAAATCGGTTTAGCGAAAAGAAAAGCAGAGGTAGAGGCAGCTGAGCGCAAACAGGCAGCCGCGCAAGAGGCAGCCTCGCAAGCCACTGAAAGCTTAGAAAACGATATGAGGGCATTGGTAACCGCAACCCTGGCTGCGGAAGCGGCGGAGGTTGAGGTTCAAAAAATCGACAGGGAAATCTCAGCACTGCAGGAGGAGATTGGCGTGCCTATGTCAACTTCATCGCGCAGCGCGGCTGAGGTGAACAGCCAATGAAGCGTCGCCTTCCACTAGGAGAAGGCGGCGCCTCTTTGATAATGAGCTAGGCCGCTTGAGCGCCCAGCATGGCTTTGACTTCTAGGAATTCCTCAAAGCCATACTCGCCCCATTCGCGGCCATTGCCAGACATTTTATAGCCGCCAAAAGGCGCATCAATGTCTGGCCCAGCGCCATTGATGTGGATGTTGCCAGCGCGAATTTGGCGCGCCACTTTGCGGGCATGCTCAACGTCGCCGCTTTGCACATAGCCTGCCAAGCCATAAGGTGTATCGTTGGCGATTTGGATGGCTTCTTCTTCGCTTTCATAGGGAATGATGGTGAGGACAGGCCCAAAGATTTCCTCCTGGGCAATGGTCATCTCATTGTTGGCGTCGGCAAAGACGGTGGGGCGGACATAATAGCCCTTGTTGAAGCCTTCGGGGCGTCCTGGACCACCAGCCACAAGCGTAGCGCCTTCGGAAATGCCTTTCTCAATAAGGCCTTGGATTTTGTTGAACTGCACCTCGGAGACCACGGGGCCAAGGATTTGCGGCTCATCGCTATCAGGCGCGCCCAGCTTCATGGCTTCGACGGTCGCTTTGGCAATTTGCTTTGCTTCCTCATGCTTGGAGGCTGGCACCAGCATGCGCGAGGGTGCATTACAAGACTGGCCGGAATTGGTCATCATATGCATGACGCCGCCTGCGATAGCTGTTTGCAGGTCTGCATCCTCCAGCACGATGTTTGGGCTTTTGCCGCCAAGCTCTTGGGCAACGCGCTTGACCGTGTCCGCCGCCGCTTTGGCGATGGCCACGCCAGCGCGGGTTGAGCCTGTAAAGGAGACCATGTCCAGGTCTTTGTGCGAGGAGAGGGGGGCGCCTACGCTTGGCCCATCGCCATTGACCAAATTGAAGACACCGGCAGGCACACCTGCCTCATGCAGGATTTCAGCGAACACAATACCATTCAGAGGGGCCACTTCAGAGGGCTTCAGCACCATGGTGCAGCCCGCTGCCAGCGCAGGGGCGACTTTTCAGGCGATTTGATTGATGGGCCAATTCCAGGGCGTGATGAAGCCGCAGACACCAACTGGCTCTTTGCGCATCATCACATTGCCTTGCATGAACTCAAAGTCATAGCCCTCCAACACATCCATGGTCTTTTTGAAATGGCCACGGCCAGACGGCGCCTGGGCGGCATGGGCCAGCCATTTGGGCGCGCCCATCTCAGAGCTGATCGCATCGGCCACATCGCCTTTGCGCTGCGCGAATACGCCCAGGATAGAGCCAAGGAGGTCAAGCCGCTCCTGCTTGGTCGTTTCAGAAAAGCTTGGGAAAGCGGCCCGCGCGGCGGCAACGGCTTTGTCCACGTCTGCGGCGCTGCCATTTGAGATTTGCGCAAAGGTCTCTTCTGTGGAGGGGTTGACCACATCGATAGTCGCGGTGGCTGCTGTGTCCACCCATTCACCGCCGATGTAAAATTTCAAGTGCTGCTGCATCGCTGCCTCCGAATCTTCTTAGATGTGTTCAAGACTACTTCAGATGAGAGCCGTTTGCATGTGGCGAAAGTGTGAGGCGGCGTTCATCGCAGCACCATGTCGCATCACCGGATTTATCCGCAACGAGCGATTGTTGCGTCGCCATCAGCATGCCATAACATAACGCTGTCAAAGACGAAGGACCCCCTCGATGCGCGCTCTTTTGCTCTCATTCCTCCTTGCTTTTACCCTATCCGCGCCCCTGAACGCGCAAACGGTGGATGTTGATATCCCCTATGAGGCTTTCACGCTCGACAATGGCCTCCGCGTTATCGTGCATGAGGACCGCAAGGCCCCCATCATCGCGGTGAGCATTTGGTATCATGTGGGCTCCAAGGATGAGCCAAAGGGCAAGACGGGGTTTGCCCATCTGTTTGAGCATTTGATGTTCAATGGCTCTGAAAACCATGACAAGGAATATTTTGAGCCTTTGCAAGAGGTTGGCGCCACGTCGCTAAACGGCACCACCTGGTTTGACCGTACAAACTACTTTCAAAACGTGCCCACGCCTGCGCTTGAGCTGGCGCTCTTCTTAGAGTCAGACCGCTTGGGTCATCTTCTCGGCGCGATTACCCAGGAGAAGCTCGATAACCAGCGCGGCGTCGTGCAAAATGAGAAACGTCAAGGCGACAACAGCCCTTATGGACTGGCGCAATATCGCTTTCTCGAAGGGCTGTACCCAGAAGGACACCCTTATCGCTGGTCTACCATTGGGTCCATGGAAGACATTGAAGCAGCGAGCCTTGATGATGTGAGGGCGTGGTTTAAGCGCTTTTATGGCCCCAACAATGCCGTGCTGGTTCTTGCAGGTGATATTGATGCAAAGACGGCTAAGCCGCTGGTTGAGAAGTACTTTGCCGATATTCCAGCAGGGCCTCCGCTACCGCGTTTGAAGTCCTGGGTGCCAGAGCTGCAAGCCAATGTTCTCGACAGTCTGCAAGACCGGGTATCGCAAACGCGTATTCAGCGGGCTTGGAATTTGCCTGGTCGCACAGAGCGCGTCACGACGGAGCTAGCCGTTGCCGCCACGATTTTGGGCAGCGGCAAGAACTCGCGCCTTTATAAGAAGCTCGTCTTTGATGAGCAGGTCGCGACCTCTGTGTCAGCGGGCGTGACCCCCTTTGAACTGACCAGCCCGTTCGAAATCGAAGTCTATGTGAAGCCAGGCGGCGACGTGGATGCGGTCAATGTCATGATTGATGAAGTCGTGGCCGAATTCCTGCGCAAAGGGCCCACCAAAGACGAAGTAGAGCGGACCAAAACGCGCATTCGTGCGGGCCGCATCCGGGGCCTAGAGCGCGTCGGCGGCTTTGGCGGCAAGGCCGTCACATTGGCGAAAGGGGCGCTCTACGCCGACGACCCGAGCTTTTATAGAAAAGGCCTGCAGTGGGTTGATGAAGTGACACCCAAGAAGCTGCAAGCGGCTGCCAAGCGTTGGTTGTCCAATGGCTATTATCAGCTGACCGTGACGCCTTTTGACGAGGGTAAAGTCGCTGAAGAGGGTGCGGACCGGTCGTCGCTTCCAACCGTCGCCCAATCTCCAGACATTGATTTTCCAGACATTCAGCGCGCGTCGCTGAGCAATGGGATTGAAGTTGTTTTGGCCCAGCGCAGCACCATTCCCGTCATCAATGTGGCGCTTTTGTTTGATGCTGGCTATGCCGCTGACCAAGGCGGCAAGCTCGGCCTGTCCAGCGTGACAATGGCGATGCTGGATGAAGGTACCGCCTCTAAAGATGCATTGGAACTGGATGCAGCGCTGGAACGCCTCGGCGCGCAATTGTCGACAGGCGCCAGCCTGGACACTTCCAGCATCTCGCTCTCCGCGCTGAAGGATACCATCGCGCCATCGCTAGATTTGCTTGAGGAGGTCGTGCGCTCGCCCCGTTTTGCGGAAGAAGACTTAGACCGGGTCCGTCAGCAAGTCCTCGCTGGCATCGAATCTGAAAAATCGCAGCCGGTTGCCATCGGCCTGCGCCTCTTACCGCCGCTGCTCTATGGCGAAAATCACCCTTATGGTGTCCCGTTCACGGGGTCGGGCAGTGCTGAAGATGTTAGCACGCTGACGACAGCAGAGCTGAAGGCTTTCAAAGACACGCGTCTCAGAGCAGACACGGCAAGCGTGTTCGTCGTAGGCGATACAACACTCGAAGAGATGTTGCCGCTGCTTGAGAAGCGTTTTGGGGATTGGGCCGCGCCGGATGTTCCAACGGGCGCTAAAGACGTGGTGACGGTGGACATCGCTTCAGAAGCGCAAATCATCATTGTCGACCGCCCTGGCTCACCGCAATCGCTCATCCTCGGCGGCGTCCTCGCCCCACCCACCGGTGCGGAAAACAACATTGCCATCAACGCTATGAACGACATTATTGGTGGGCAATTCACGTCCCGCGTGAATATGAATTTGCGCGAAGATAAAGGCTGGGCCTATGGCGCCTCTACCTTCTTAAGAGATGCCAAGGGTCAGCGGCCCTTCATGGTCTATGCCCCTGTTCAGGCCGATAAAACTGCAGAGTCTATCGCTGAGCTGCGCAAAGAACTGGTGGAATATAAGACAAGCCGCCCAGCTACGGAGAAAGAGCTTGCTAGTGTGGTCAATAACGCCTCGCGGGCGCTGCCGGGCCAGTTCGAAGCGGCATCATCCGTTCTCGGCACGCTCATGCGCAACAAGACCTTCGGTCGCCCGGACAGCTATGTCGAAAGCTTGCCAGGCAAGTTTAGGGCTCTCAGTTTGACCGATATTGCTGCGGCAACAGACGAGGTCATTTTGCCAGATAACATCACCTGGCTCGTCATGGGCGACGCAGCGCTTATCAAGGCACCGCTGGAAGCCCTCGGGATAGGGCCAGTTACCGTTCAAGCTGCTGAAAGTGCCGTCGGCGCGCGCTAGTATTCGCGGCGACAGACTACGTGATGCTGTGCCAACAGCATAGACAGCGGCCGGAAATCAATATAGTCTAGCATAGACTAGATCAGGAAAATTTCATGGCTCGCGAAAACACTTGGACTGTTTCTGAAGCGAAGGAAAAGCTCTCTGAAGTATTGCGGCTGTCACGAGAACAAGGGCCGCAGCGCATTGGTAAGCGCGAGACTTTTGTTGTTGTACCGGAGAAAGACTGGTTGGCAATACAGCCCAAGCAGAAGCGATTGGGGGATATGTGGGTCGAGATTTTCCAGGGGATCGACGGCTCGGACGGCGTTGACTTAGACCTCCCGTCTCGCAGTGACCCCGACCGGCCAATAAATCTTCCGGACTGACTATGAATGGCTATCTGCTCGACACAAATGTGTTGTCAGAACCCATGCGCGGCGCCCGTGCCAATCCGGCCGTTACCCAATTTCTAACGCAGGCTGAGCGCAGCTTTATATCGGTCGTGAGCTTGCATGAGCTAACCTATGGTATTGCTCGGTTGGCCAACGATAAGCGACAGCATCTAAGGCTCGCGGCTGGGCTGCAACGTATCCACAGCGACTTCGGCAGCGCATTTCTTGACATTGATGTTCCAGTGGCAACCGTGGCGGCTGACTTTAGAGCGGCAGCGCAAAACAACGGCTACACCGTCCATTTGGCGGACGCCCTAATTGCGGCCACTGCGGCGCAGCACAGCCTTGTTCTGGCCACCCGAAACACCGCAGATTTCGAGCATTTGGCCGTCGAAACGTTCGACCCTTGGACGTTTCAGCCGTAATCAAGCGCCAAGCAGCTGCCGGCCGACCATTTCAGTGAGTAATTCCGGGTCTTCGCCAAAAATGTCGCTCATTTGGCTGTAGCCGGCGAGCATGGCGAGCACTGCTTTGGCGCGCCGATCGGCATCGTCGTTCGGGATATTCAAGGCACGGCTTAAAAAGTCGACAAAGGCGTCTTGCCCGGGTCGCAGAACCGCCAGCGCGTCCTCGCGTTCGCGCGCGGTTAGCTTCAGCCAGATGCCCTGGCCCAGGCCACTATGGAGCTCATGGAATCTTTGATCTTGGAGATAGTGATTGGCAATGATGGCCGCGATTTTCTCTTTCGCACCGGATTTAGACAGTTCCGGCCGTTTGGCAAAGCCAATGAGCCAGTCCGCAAAGGCCTCTTCATAAATGTCGATAAAGATGCCTTCTCGGCTTTTGTAATAGAGATACACAGTGCCTTTGGCGATGCCCGCGCGTTTGGCAATGGCATCAACGCGCACCTGGTCCAAACCGACGTCCTCATAAAGCTCTAAAGCGGCGTTTAGAATGCCGCGGCGGCGGACATCTTTTTGGGCATCACTGCGAGCGCGTTTCATGAGGCGTGCTGTCGCCATTGGGCAAATTCTCCTGATTTGGGCAAGGGTATGCGCGGACGCGCTGTTAACACTTCTTTATGGGGACGTGGGCATACTGCGTCCAACGCGAAATGTACATCCGTGTTTTGTATTGAGGATAACAGCATGTCAGGTTTGCAGACATCAAGCCAGCCTGTTGAGGCGGAACTAAAAATTGCACAAACCAAGCCAACGTTCTTGGACACGATGCAGCTCGTCGAGCGTTTGCATAGGATGTTGCTCGACGTCATTAAGGTGCGTCTTGAGGAAATGAATCGGATTGATATCAATTCGGTCCAGGCCCTGTTACTTTATATTGTTGGCTCTTTGGAAGTCACTGCAGGGGAATTGCGCAGCCGCGGCTATTATCTGGGCTCCAATGTGTCTTACAATCTCAAGAAGCTCATTGAAGCCGACTACATGGTCAACAAGCGGTCTGAGCATGACCGTCGCTCAGTGCGGATTTCTCTGACCGAACGCGGCATGGAAATCTGTGAGCTGATTGACGAGCTCTATGACGAGCATTTGGAAGAGATGTTAAAGCGCGATATTGCGGATTTGGATAATCTCCGCAGCACGCGCAACACGCTGCGCGACATAGAGCGCTTCTGGACGGACCAGCTTCGCTACACCTAAAGCGGCCAAATCAGTGGGCACATCAGCACCACGACGCAGCCTGCAATAAAGTTCATTGGTAAGCCGACTTTTATGAAGTCGGTGAACTTATAGCCGCCTGCGCTATAGACCAAAGTGTTGGTCTGATAGCCAATGGGCGTTGCAAAGCTGGCGCTTGCGGCAAACATCACCGTTACAACAAACGGCCGTGGGTCGAGCCCAAGTTGATTGGCGAGACTGATAGCGATGGGCGTCATAATGACCGCAACGGCGTTGTTTGTGACAGTCTCGGTGATGATGGAACATAATGCAAAAACCACGGCGAGGATGGCCATGGGCGGCAGGTTTTCCAAAGCGGGTCGAATGGCGGACACAATAATCTCAATGGCGCCGGTTTTTGTCAGCGCTGCGCCCAAAGCGAGCATGGCATAAATCAAGACGATGATTTGCCAATCGATGGATTCCATCGCCTCTTCCATGTCGATGCAGCGGGTGAGGAGGACCAACACCATGCCAATGATAGCCAGGGAAATGATAGGCATGATCTCTAAGGCGGCCAGGACAACAACACCCGCGATGACGCCAAAGCTGATCCAGGCCTTGCCACGGCGAAAGCCTTTTGTGGTCGGTTCGCTCAGGTTGAGAAGGTCTGCTTCCTCATTCAGGCGTGATAAATCTTCCGGCGCGCCTTCTAAAAGGAGCGTATCGCCAACTTGGAGAGGGGTATCGTCCAGCTTCAAGGTCGCATTTTCGCCTTGGCGATGCAGCGCCAGCGGGTAGACGCCATAGCGCCGCGCCATCCGGATCTGGCGCAAGGTCCGACCCAAAAACCGTGACTTTGGACCAATCAGTGCTTCCAGAACCCGGGCTTGGCGCGCTGTGACTTGCTCAATGAGGTCGTCTGAGACTTTTTCACTTTGGCGCTCCAGTTGCAGCGCTTGATTGTCGCGCATCGTCATGATTTCGGTTACCGATGACTTCATGACGACACGGTCGCCGGGCTGCAGGACCACATCCTTCATGGTCCGCCGGAGGGAGGTTTGGTTGCGAATCACATCGACCAGCCGTCTATCCCCGGCTTTGAACAAGCTCACATCGACTGCGTTCTGGCCAACGAGTTCTGAGTCATG
>CAKZYD010000161.1 GCA_937884085.1 uncultured Sphingomonadales bacterium
GCGCGTCAAACTGACAAAACTATACCCATCAATCTGAATGATTCAGAGGACTAGCTGGCGAGGCGTTCGCGGGCATCTGTGCGACTTGCAGCTGCCTTTGCCAGCAATGTGTCGATTTGGTTTATCAGACTTCCTGTGCGGGCAACCGGCTGGTCGACCTTCAGTCCGCGGGCACTAAAACTTGCCAGGTCGGCGGCGATATTGGCCACGTCACCACGCACGGACCGCACTTCGCCCTCAACCTGGCTGAGCCTGCTGAGCTCAAGCTGCGCGAGCGACCAACCGCTGCCGGAGCGCTCTCCCACTTTTCCAAGGGCAGCTGTGACAGAGCGCATTTGCCGCGTTAAGCGCCCTTCTAATTCGGCATAGTCTACCGTCAACTGGGCCAGCCTGGAATCAACGGCTTGCAGTGTGCCGGCCGTTTCCGCGTTCGGCGTTATGGAAGGCATATCGCTGATGGCAGTCAGCTCAGTGTCCGACCGTACCATCCCTGCATCAGCAAGCGTGGGGCCAAGTTCCGGCCATGTCCCGCGATAGCCGCTGCAACCGCTCAGCACTAGGGCAGTGGCCAAGGCGCCAATGATGACAGTGGTCCGCAACGCATTTTCCTTCATTCTGTAACACCGCAGAACCTAAAGGCCCGCCGAATGAACCTCAAGGCCTGTCCCGCGGCTTTCCCTTTGACATGGCCCCCCAAACATGCTTTTTCCAGGCGCTCTGGTTTTTGGGTAGCTCTTTTGCGATGACGTTGCCCTTGCCGTAATTGCGCGCCCGTAGCTCAGCTGGATAGAGCACCAGACTACGAATCTGGGGGTCAGGAGTTCGAATCTTCTCGGGCGCGCCATTTTTCTTGGAAAAATGGTCGTCTTCTTATTTAAAAAGTAGTTCGAGCTCTGTTCTAGCGGGCGCACTCCTTCTTCAATGCCGAAGCAGGTCCATCAGCCAGTTTTTTTGGCGAAGCTGTGAACCGCCCGGTACGCTTCTTCGATGGCGGCCTCGCTCATGGCGTTTGAGGCTGCATCGGTGCCTGCCATGACAATATTTCCGATTGGCCTGCGTGCTTCGACCCAGGGGCGATAGCGGCCTTCCCATTCATCGGGCAGGAAGGCGACGTCTTCGGTTTCCGGATCGACCGAATAGGCGTAGCCATGGGGCCAGCGGTTTACGGTGATGGCTGCGATGTCATTGGCGGCGTCGAAACCGCCTGGTCCTAGGATGCGGTTCAGCTGCGTGCGGACATTGAGTTCAAAGGTTTCAAACGGCGTCTCTAGGAGCTGCCGACGCCCTTGGCGAAACTGCTCAGCTGCAGATTTGCCTGGGTCCGTTGGGATATGCTGCAGGTGGAGGATAACGGGGTCATCTGGCGTGCTGGAGTGTTTATAATCGCCCATGCTGACGGGAAAGGTCATACGGACGCTGTTGAACACGCTGCCCGGGCAATAGGCGCGTGAAAAGCCAAGCTTTTTAAAGCTACGCCAATTGCGAATAAGAACATTTGTGTAAGTGAGCGGCGCGCGTTCTGAGAGGGCAAGGGCGGCCCGCTGTTCTTCGGGAATGTCAGGGCAGAGATAAGGCAGCATGGCGTGATAGCCGGCCCACACCACTTTCTTGGCGGACACCTGGAAAGCCGCATCACCTTTCACATAGGTCACGTCAACAGGCCCGCTTAAGTCGCCGCCGCGATGCTTGAGCGTGGTGACCATACTGCTCAGACGGATGCGGGCGGCGTTTCCAGGCTGGTCCAGGGCGCTATAGTCATAATGGTCGGTAACCAGATCTTCCATGGACTGGCTTGGGGCCACCTCTGGAATGAGTTTTTTGACAAGCAGCCGCGCGATCGAGGCGGTGCCGTCAGGGAAGAAGAAATAGTTGCCGCCTTCGCTTGCTGCGCCAGTGCCTTGCCGCTTGGTTTTGCCAAAACCTGGATAGCTGTCGGCTGCCGCAAGATAGGCGGGCAGGGCATCTGCGCCGATGGCCCAGACCCCGTGGGAGCGCTTTTGGATGTAGCGCAGCGCCTCATCGCCCAGTCCCAAATAGGCTTTCAGATAGTCCTGCCAGCTCATGCCATTGAGGATGTTGCGCCGCGCCTCGTCGGTCTTATCTGCAAGCGGATCGACTTCATCTGCAAACAAGCGCGCTAAGTCTGCTTTGGCTCCCTCAGACAAAGGGGCATTGATCAGCACGGACGGGTCGAACAGCCCGCCAAGACCAAGATGATCCTGGCCGAAGGTCTCGGCGTCAAAGAAGGTTGCGGTCTGCAAGCCTTGCGCGGTGAAGAAGTCGGCTTGGTAATAGTCATCGGCGCGCGCATAATCGATGCCGAGCTCTTCGATGACTGTTTTGGCGACCTCAGGATAACCGGCAGGCTCTTCCATCAGCATGGTGCCGCCAAAGCCTATGAGTGTGCGGCCTTCATAGGTGAATTCGTTGCGCTTGGCATGGCCGCCAAAGTCATCGTGATTGTCTAAAATCAGGATACGCGCTTTGGGGTCTATATCGCGGGTATAAATATAGGCCGCCGTCAGCCCGCTAATGCCCGCACCGACGACAATGACGTCATAGTCTTCAGCGAGCGCGTGCGTCTCCCAGCTTCTGCCTTCCACAAGGGCGTGGGCGGCCTCAAAAGCGCCGGGATGGGCGCCGCGCATCCCCATCTTTGCAGGCGGGTAATCGCTCAGGTCAACCGCTGAGGCTTGCCCAGAACATCCGGGCAGAAGCGCCGCGCCGATGGCCATGGCCGACCCGTTTAGAAAATCGCGCCTTGAGATATCGCGGTCCATGCCAAGCAGGCGATATCTGGATGTCACACGCCGTTCCTTCCCGCAAAAGCCCCCTCGACGAAAGCGTACGGAGTCGATCACGCGGCCGTCAAGAGCCCCAAATGCTACTGACGCAGATTTTCTGACCTGCTAGGTTGAAAGAAAAACCTTGGGGAGAGCCGCCATGCGCGCCGTTATTTTAGCGATTTCCATATTGGCTTTCACTGGCCCGGCGGGGGCTGGCGACACCCCTAACAAAGTCCTATGGGGGGATTTGCACCTCCACTCTAATGTGTCTGCTGATGCGTATACACTTGGCACCACACTCCTCGGACCAGATGCGGCCTTTCGCTTTGCGAAGGGGGAAGAGATAACCTCTAGCAGCGGCATTCAAGGCAGATTGCCGCGCCCGCTCGATTTTCTCAGTGTGACAGACCATGCGGAATTCATGGGCGTCTTCGCTGGGCTGACGGACCCCAAGCTGCGTGACTTGACAATCACCTATGTGCCCAAGCGAACGGGCTGGCGGGCCTGGCTTGGCGGTGTGTTGGGTGAGCCCGAGCCCGTTACAACGACAATCCGCGAAGCGCTTTTGACGACACAAATCGGCAGTTCCTGGAATGCTGCCTTGGAGGCGGGTGACGAAGCAGGGGCCTTCCAGCAATTCGTTGATGCCTTGTCTCAGCCGGCTGCCTTCGAACGCATACCAGCAGACATTCGCCGTGGCATTTGGCTCGAACTCTCCAAGATTGCCGACCGCCATAATGAGCCAGGCGTTTTTACGGCGATGATTGGCTATGAATGGTCTGCAGTGAGCGCGGGCAACAACTTGCACCGCAATGTGATTTTCCGCGGCGATGCGGCGCTGGCCGGCCAAATTGCGCCCTTTTCAGCTATTGATAGCCAAGATCCCGAAGCCTTGTGGGCAGCTTTGGCAGCGTATGAAGAAACCTATGGTGGGGCTGTGCTTGCTATTCCCCATAATGGCAATCTTTCCAACGGGATTATGTTCTCAGAAGAGGATTTGGCAGGCCATCCCATTTCGCCAGACTATGCCGAGCTGCGCCATCGCTGGGAGCCGGTGGCCGAAATCACCCAGGTCAAGGGCGATGGGGAAACGCACCCGGCTGTTTCTCCAAGCGACCCCTTTGCTGATTTTGAAACTTGGGATGAGGGCAACATCATTCGGGGTCAGGCGAAGACGAAAGAGATGCTGGCCTATGAGTATGCGCGTCCGGCGCTGGCGGTTGGGCTGAAAATCAAGCGCTCTACGCAAGTAAACCCCTATGAATTCGGCTTTATCGGCAGCACGGATGCGCATACCTCTTTGGCCACAGCCGATAGCCATAACTACTTCGGCAAGTTTCCAGGGTCCGAACCGTCCATTAGCCGCCTCACCAGCAAGATGGCGGGCGTCCTTTGGCCCAATGTCAGCATCACGGCGTCAGGCTATGTGGCTGTCTGGGCGCGGGAGAACACCCGTGATGAGGTTTTTGCCGCGCTGAAACGACGGGAGGTTTATGCAAGCACGGGGCCCCGCATTGCGCTGCGCTTCTTTGCAGGGTGGGCGATGTCCGGCGATGATTTGAGTGCAACGGGTGTCGCTGAGGAAGGTTACCGCATGGGTGTGCCCATGGGGGCCCTTTTGCCGGCCAAGCTGGACGGCGGCGCCCCCATGTTTCTGCTCCGCGCGGACAAAGATCCATTGGGCGCGCATTTAGACCGCTTGCAGGTCATCAAAGGCTGGGTGGACGCGTCTGGCCAGCGCCAAGAACGTATTTATGACGTTGCTCTTTCGGATGGCCGGAGCGTTGATGTGGAGACCGGCCAAGCGCCTGACGTGGGCAATACGGTCGATATCGCGGCAGCCACCTATGAAAACACCATTGGTGCGGAGAGTTTTGCGCTGAAATGGCAAGACCCTGATTTCGACCCTGCTGTTGACGCCTTCTATTATGTCCGGGCTATCGAAATCCCTACGCCGCGCTGGTCAACCTATGATGCGGCTCGCTTTGGCGCTCCGCTTCCCGATAGTGTGCCGCCGACAATCCAGGAGCGGGCGTACTCCTCTCCGATTTGGTATTATGCGCCTTAGCCTAGCAGGGCAATTGCATAGAAGGGAAGGTGTTGTAGAGCTAAATCCTCTTTCTCCGACGTCATGGCCCGACTTGATCGGGCCATCCATGGCAGATATCGGGCACTATGTTCCAAAATGGATTCGCCGATCAAGTCGGCGAATGACGTACGAGTGTTGAAAATTACCGTCATCCGATAGCCCTCCCTAGCCTAGGGGATAGCGGCAACCGCAATTAGAAGAACAAACAGATACATGTTGCGCATTTCGCCGAGAATACCGGCGCGCGCTTGGGCTGACATTTGCCGTGCCCGTTTGCCGTCTTCTTCAAAGCTGTAGGGGTCAATTTCATCGATGATGCCGCGCTGCAAAGCGGCAAAGGCGCTGCGCTGCAAATCAATCGCTTCATCGGTGACTTCGCCGAGCGCGATGTCGAACTGCATTAGCTCCATGCCATCGCGTAGCTGATATGTGGCGTCGCTGTAAGTTTCGATGGCGCCCTGTTGTTCTCTACTGAGGTCTCGGACTTCTGTGGCGTAGACGGCCTGCGCAAGTGCTGCCCGGAACCGCACGCCGTTTTCCAAAATGGCAAGCTGCAGATTGGGGTTTGTCAAAGAAGGTTGGGATACCTCCATGTCGGCAAGCGCGGTCTTAAGCTCATTCCGGCGCTCTTCGCCCGCTGAAATTAGAGTATAGCCAATCCCTACAATGGCCGCTGGGTCTGCTTGCAAAAGGATGGGGTCGCTCATTTGCGATTGCAGCGCATCTATATCTTGTGCGGCTGCCTGGTCTTCAGAAAGAGCGGTTCCGCTTATGGTTTTCAGCGCTTCGAGATAGGCCGGTGTCACGCCTTCCAAGAGATGCGATACGGTCGCCAGATAAACGTATTGGCTTTCCGCTGGAATAGGCGCGGACGCGATAGCAGGGCCATAGACATCCGTCGCGCTCTGCGCCGCTGCTATCGATGGGACGCTGAGCCCCGCAGATAGGAAGAGCGCAGCAACGAAGGCAGCTTTAGCGACCATAGTCAGTCAATACTGGCACGGCTTGGCGGCTTGCCAACAGCTCCGGCACAGTAACGCCGCGCGGCAGCCTTCCAATGCGCTCGCCATTTTCATACACGCCGGTTTTGCTGCCTTCGCCTGTTTGGGTCATTTCGACCGGACCATGGGGCCGGCCGCCGAGAAAGCCGCCTTCATAGGAAATGGAGGTGCCATCGGTGTTGCGGATGACCATATAGCCTGTTCCAGCAGCAAAACCGCCGCTCGCCTCACCAAAATACTCAATAGTTCCGGCTGGACCGGTGGAAATGGTGCCATAGCCATCGCCGGTGGCGCGGCCATCCTCGCAGGGCCCATACCAGGTGCCGAGTTCCACACTGTCAGGACTGGAGAAGGTGCACGGAACAGCGGATTCATCCATGGAGCGCAGCCGCGTGCGATAGAGACCCAGCATTTTTTCCCGAAGTTCCGGATAATTGGCCGCGGTAATTTCCTCAGTGCCTTCCACCAGGTCAACGGTGACACCTTGCGTGGTTTCTAAAGAGGGCGCGATGCTTGCAAGGAAGTTGGAACCGACCATCTTGCTCTGCGCTTTTTTGCTGCGAGAGGAGATGACGCCGTAGCCCGCCAAAGCAACGCCCGCCGTGGCAAGAACCTGGTAGCCTGTTTGCGCGCCTGTGTTCCCCTTCTTTCCTTCCTTTGAGGCACCATAGGCGGCAGCGCCAGCCGCCATTGCGCCCAAGACGGCCATCATCATCCGGGTGTTCTGCTGCCGTGCCAGCTCACGGCGCTGCTCTAAATTGTCTTGTTCGGCGGCAAACAGTTCGGCCAATTGTTTGCCAAACTTATCGGGCGCTAAGCTGGCCTCAAGCGCTTCGGATTGACCGGCCAAATAGCGCCGTTCGGCCTTCAACAGCCGTTCTGCAAAGTCGACCCTATTTTTAACGCTGCGATTGCCACCGGCTGCAAAATAGAGATGGGCTGCATCATAATCGAAGTTCGCCACCGCCCGTTGTTTTGCGGCTGCGGTCGCTTTGGGAATGTCGATGGCATTCAAATAGCGAATGATGCGGGCTGCATAGCCTTGCGCGTAGATGCTGCCGAAGGGGTCATCGCCAAGACCGCGCCCGGATCGGGGCAGCCGTTTGACGACCGCGCTATTCATTTGCAGGCGTTCAACCGGCAGAATATCGACTTTGGAAACATTGACCTTTCGGCCAGGCGCTTCAGTGAGACGAAGCCTGGTGGGGAAGGCACCAACTTGAGCGCGGTCCAAGAAGTCTATGAGGATATGGTTGTCGGGTTTTTCATCCAGCTGGTCGAGATTGACCGAATTGCTATCCGCTTGCGCATCTTTCCAAGCAGTTGTGATGAACGGCGCGCTTGCCGCGAGCAGGCCATGTGTTTGCGGCAAGGCCCGGTGGTCGGTGCGAATAACGGACAGCGGCGTAACTAAGTCTCCAAAAGTCATCGCATTGGCTTCCAGCATCCGGTCTGAATCTGGGAAGCTGTAGGTCGTGAAGTCGACCGTCAGCGCATGCGGAAGGGACTCAGCTGATAGGACAGGTTGCGTGATGATTTCCCCTGTCTTCGCCCGCTTAATAGTGTGTGGTGATAAAAAGACGGTATCTGGCGGCAATTGCTTTTTCAGCGCCTTGTAGATCGACGTCGCAAAATAATGGTTTTTCAGAAGAAACGCATTGGCCAGCTGTTCTGCATTGTCGAGATATTTTTCAGGGCCAGGCGCTTTGTCGCCAATGGTTCTATCGCCATAAAGGTCGAAGAAGATGGCTTTGGCGTTATCGTCAATGAAAGCGGGATAGCGGATGACGACAAGCGCATCGCCTGCTTTGATGCTGCTGGTATCCAGCTGCTCAGCCTGCGCCAATGTACCTTGGGTGAACGCCGACATCGTTTGCCCGCCGCCTGCGCTGGCGCAGCTGGCAAGCACCAATGCGCTAGAGACTGTTAGGCAGATAGACTTAAAAATAGGCCGAGATGCAGGCTTGCTTGGCTGTGACTGACCATAAGAAGGAAGCTGACGTAACATGCGGGGGCATATCCAAAACAATTTCGTTCACCTACATTAACGCCGCCACCTTAACCTTCGATGACTTTGGCGCTCTGAATAGGTTCAGGTTGCAAAGGATACATCGGCGCGGCACCACTATGCAAATCGAGCGCAAAAGCAGGGTTTAAGGGACGAACAATGCAATCTCGCAGGGAAGAAGCTTCGGTCTTTTCGACATCGGCGTTAGACCTTTTTGCGTCCTCGCTTGGCGCGTTCATCCTCATTGTCCTCATCCTTTTTCCCCACTACCGCAATGAGGGCCCCGCGCCTGGCAACTCCGAGATTGAAGAGAAGATTCAAAAGCGCCGTGCCGATGGGGGCCGTGCGACGGAACTGTTGCTCGCGGCGGCGGACCAAAGTGTTCAAGTTGAAGAGCTAGAAGGCGAGCTTGCCTCCGTTAAAAGCAAGATTCAAAAGGTGAAATCGCAAATTGCGGATGTGGAAAAGCCTGAGCCGACCACTGGTCAGGATGAGGGCGAAGAGTCGGGTGCGGACGCCCCATCCTCTGGCGTTGAATTCTCCATTCTGGGTTTAGAGACCAGCGGTAAGTCAGTCCTTGTCCTCATCGATTTGTCTGGCAGCATGGT
>CAKZYD010000162.1 GCA_937884085.1 uncultured Sphingomonadales bacterium
CCTCGGCCGCCACGTCGGTTTCACTAGACGGCTGACCGGCAAATCAGGCAACATTTGCGCCGCCATTGAGCCTATTTTGTGCTGCTTCTAAGCGCCCAAGATCGCGCCCGGCAAGCATGATTTGCGCGCCTTCAGCGAGAAATTTGGCAGCCGTCGCAGACCCAATGCCGCCGCTACTTCCTGTAATGATCGCTACCTTGCCCTCAAGCTTGGCCATCGCGCGCTCCCCAACAGATCTCGTTTTTTCCCTTTTTGAATATGGACTTGCAGCGTTTTAGGTCCATGCTCATAAAAGTGACATTGACATCACTTTTACAAATATGCAGGAAAGAGGGCAAGTGGAAACCGACTCGCAAATGCGGGGAGTGAGTGTGGGATCGCCAACCGCAGAGAAGAACCAACCGACAACGCCGCCGACTCGCAAAGGGATGGCAACGCGCGAGAAGCTGCTCTCAGCAGCTGAGAAGGTGTTTGGTCGTCATGGCTATGACGCAGCGCGGGTGGCCGATATCGTCAAGCAAGCTGGCATCAGTCACGGATTGTTTTACCGCCACTACTCTGACAAAGCAGCGATTATGCTCGACGTTCATGAGCGGCTGAACAGTGATTTGCGGCTTATGTCCGCGCGGAGCGGTGAAGATCAAAATGCTACGACTTTGGAAAAACTCGAGCATCGCAACATCGCGTTTTTCCATGAATACCGCGATAATCGCAAATTGCTCCGCGTCGCGCGGGAGGCTGCCGCGGCAAATAAGAATGCGGCCTTTCGGAGCATGTGGCTGCAGATGCGGGGCCGCTTCATTGATCGAACGCACTATTGGCTGGATCGGTTAATCGCTAAAGGGCGTATTCAGCCTGTTGAAGACACCGCAATGATTGCTGAAGGCCTCGGGGCGCTAACCGAGCAAATGGCCTATGTCCAAATTGGCCTTGCTGAAGAAACGCCAAGCGATGACTACATCAACCGTCTTGGCAAGGCATGCGGTTTAATCTGGCACCGCACGATCTTCGAGCGCGATGAATGACTGCCATTGACCTGCTTAACCTCAAGCCATTCAGCAAGTCGAGTGAACACAACCTGTTTGCTGAACTGCGCCAGATGCCTGGGTTGTTTTTCAATGCGGAACCGGACGGTGCAGGCTTTTGGTCTGCCACACGATATGCAGATGTAAGCGCGGCAGCGCGAAATCATCAGCTTTTCATCTCTGGCCAAGGCACGCAGATCAAAAACCGGCGGGCCGAAGGCCATGGCGCACCAAGCGTGCACAACAGTGACGCGCCGCTGCACGGCAAATTGCGGTCCGTGGTCATGCCTGGCCTATCCCGCACCGCCATTGAGAGCCGCCAAGACCAGTTCAGCGACATTGTTGATCACTTGCTGGAAACTGCTCCGCAAGGAGAGCACTTCGATTTTGTCGAGGCGATTGCCGTAAAACTGCCCATGCTGGTGATTGCGGTGATGCTCGGCGTGCCAAGCGATGAAGCGCCGCTGCTGGTGGACTGGGCAAACCTGATGTCTGACGTGAACGCCAGCAATGCAGAACAAGCTCGCGCGCGCGCGCATTTGTTTGACTATTTTCGCTCTCTCGCGAAACGCAAACGCATCGAGCCATCGGGCGACATCGCGTCCATTCTCGTCTCTGCTGAGCTTGAAGATGCACCGTTAGAGCAGCAAATTCTCGATGCGTATTTCATGCTGCTGACCGTGGCTGGCAATGAGACGACCCGGTTTTTGCTGACTGGCGGCCTGGCGCAACTTTTGCGGCAAGATGCCTATCAAGACCTGCGCAAAAATCCTGCCTTGATCCCAACGACCATTGAAGAAATGTGCCGGTTCGTCTCCCCAGTCACGCATATGCGCCGCACCGTGGCGGAAGACACGCAGCTGTCTGGCACCGCCTTAAAAAAAGGCGACAAATTGGTCCTGTGGTTCTCAAGTGCCAATCGTGACGGAAGCTTTTTTGATACGCCAGATCAATTGGTGCTCGATCGCAAACCCAACCCGCATATCGGCTTTGGCGGGGGCGCCCATTTTTGCTTAGGCGCGCATTTGGCCCGCTATGAAACCAAGCTGTTTTTAGAAGCGTTGACGCAGCGCATTTCTCGCTTTGAGCTGCTGAGCGAGCCAGAGCGCTTAGCGTCGAATTGGTTCACTGGCTGGACCAGCATGATGGTGCGCTGGTCATGAACCGAACGGCTGTGATAACCGGCAGTGCGAGCGGTATCGGCGCGGCTCTATATGAGCAGCTGCGCCGCCAGCATTGGCACGCAATAGGGGTCGACCGAAAGCGTGGCCCAGGCGTCGATCTGGCCTGCGACCTGGCCGATGAAAGCGCGATTGGCGATCTTGCAGAGAGCTTGCCTGCGCCCATCCATGGTTTGGCCCATGTGGCCGGCGTTCCTGGTACAGCGAAGACGAGCGCCATCCTTTCGGTCAACACGCTCGCGCCTGTTGCTCTAACCAAATGCCTGCTTCCAAAGCTCGCGGAGGGCGCATCTATCATTGCCGTGTCCAGTGTGACGGCCTTGCGCTGCGCGTTAGCGGTGCCGGCGCTAGACAAGCTGCTATCGCTCGCGCGCCCTAACCTCTTGGCCGCGCATGAAGGCATGGATGGCAAGGCGGCCTATGAGCAATCAAAAGCCTTGGTCAATCGATGGGTGGTTCATACTGCCACTGCCTTGTCAAAGCGCCATATCCGCGTGAATACCCTTAGTCCCGGCCCTGTCGAAACGCCGCTCTTGGCCGACTTTGAAAAATCCATCGGCGAAGACCGAATTGCTGCTGCCAAAGAGCTCACCGGGCGGCATGGCGAGCCAGAAGACATCGCTGCTGTTGCAGCATTCTTGCTGTCGGATGCGGCTGGCTGGGTCAATGGCACTGATATCCGGGTTGATGGCGGATACCATGCCTTTCGTGCGGCGGCGGAGGCAGCCACATGCGCCTGATCTTAATCCGCCACGGCAAACCCGAAACCAGCTCAGATTTTCAAGCCAGCAACCCGCCGCTATCGGCGGTGGGCCACCACCAAGCTCGCCGCGTCGCTGATTTTCTCAAACATGAGCCGATTGACCATGTGATTCACAGCGGCATGGTGCGCGCGGAACAAACGGCGAGCCCCTTGGCCGAAACACTTGGCCTCAAAGCTAAGGTCATAGCGAATTTAGGCGAAGTGGATCGCTATGGCGGTGCTTATGCAAATATGGAAAGCATCCGCGCAAAAGGCGACGCTGAATGGAAGCGCTTTCTGGCGGACCCAGTTGGTTATTTCGGTGTTGATGCGGACAAATTTCGGTCTGAAACATTAGATGGCTTTGCCAGCATCTTCCGCGAGCATGAGCGCGAGACACTGGCCATTTTCGCCCATGGCTTCCCGATCAATATCTTGCTCTCCCATGTCCTGGGGCTTGAGGGGATGGCCAATTTCGTTCCCGACTATGGCTCCATCAGCCGACTGTCTGGCAGCGACATTGACACCTTAACGGTCGTCAGCGTCAACGAAACGGCGCATCAAGCCGACGTTCTTGCAGGGGCGCTGCAATGACTGGGTTGCACCCCTCAGCGATTGCGCAAGCATCCCCAAACCGCGAGGCCTTGGTGTTTGGCGCTCAGCGCTGGACCTATGCCCAGTTGGATGACTTCAGCGCAAATGTGGCTGCTCTGCTTGCGCAGGATGGTTTGGCAAACGGCGAGGTTGTTGCGCTGCTCGTGGCAAATCGACCAGAATTTCTAGGCGCAGCCTGGGCCGCTCAGCGCTCAGGTCTCTATTATCTGCCACTCTCGACGAGGCTGACGGCACCCGAAATCCGCTATATTTTAGCCGATAGCGGCGCCAAAGCGCTGATTGTGGACTCTGAGTATGAAGACCTGGCAAAAAAGGCGATCAGCGGTTTGCCGCTCAAGGTCTATGGGCTTGGTTCAGAGATCGGTTTTGAGCCTCTAGAAAGTGCATTCTCCGATTATCCCGCACCGCCCGCCATTGAAGGCGGCGATATGCTCTATACGTCTGGCACCACGGGCAAACCAAAGGGTGTCCGGCGGGCCTTGACAGGCGAAGCCCTTGGCAGTGACGCTCGCCGCGTTGCGCGCGGGGAGAAACTGTTCGGCTTTTCGCCGGACACGCGGTTCTTATCACCTGCGCCGCTCTACCATGCCGCCCCCCTTCGCTTTTCCATGAACCTCCTTCGCGTGGGCGCCTGCGTCATAGGCATGCCGCGCTTTGACGCGGCCGGCACACTCAACCTCATTGAAAGCGAACGCATAACCCATAGCCAATGGGTGCCCACCATGTTTGCGCGGTTGCTTGCATTGGAAACCACCGAGCAATCGCAATATGAACTGTCTTCACTTGAGGTGGCGATCCACGCGGGCGCGCCTTGTCCAGAGCACATCAAACGGCAGATGATTGATTGGTGGGGGCCTGTTCTTCACGAATATTATTCGGGCACCGAAAGCGTCGGCTTCACCCACATCACCTCCAACGAATGGCTAGAGCGGCCTGGCAGTGTGGGGCGGCCCTATGGATGCAAAATTCACATTGTGGACGATGGTGGGCTTGAGCAGCCGACCGGCCAAGATGGTCTTGTTTATTTTGAAGGCAAAGGGGGCCTAACCTACCACAATGATGCCGCCAAGACAGCAGCCGCCCATGATGCGCGCGGCTGGGCCACCATGGGCGATATCGGCCACCTAGATGCAGACGGCTACCTTTATCTAACCGACCGCAAACACTTCACCATCATCACTGGCGGCGTCAACATCTATCCAAGCGAAATTGAAGCCGCGCTCATGGACGATGATGCGGTGGGCGATTGCGCGGTGTTTGGCGTTCCTGATGCTGAAATGGGAGAGGCGGTCGCGGCGATCATTGAGAGTGATCGGGCGGGCGACGCCTATGACGAAGCTTTGGCACTGTCCATAATAGAGCGCTTGGATGGGAAACTGGCGCGCACCAAATGTCCACGCTTCATCCTGTTTCAAAGCGTTGATCGCACCGAAACCGGCAAACTCAAAAAACAAGACTTGAGAGAAGGCTTCCTAAGAGAAGCCCACCCACTGGATATGCGCGCGCTTCGGAAGGCGGCGCAGCTTGAAAACACACGAGCGCGCTGAGCCAAGACGCCTGAAGACTTTTACCAACCTGCAATCTCCTGGGGAGGATCAAAAATGCAGCGACTACGCACTAAATCAACACTGTTATCTGGCCTTTGTCTGAGCGCCTTAGTCTGCTCTGGAAGCGCAGCAGCCCAAACCGGTGACCTTATGTCGCTTGAAGAAATTGTGGTGACGGCCTCCAAGCGCGCGCAAAACTTGCAGGACGTTCCTGCCGCCGTTTCCGCGATCAGCTATCAGCAGCTGCAGTCTCGCGGTATTAGAGAGACATCAGACCTCATGGGCGCTTTGCCGAACTTGCAGGTCACCTCAGCCTATTCAACCACGCAACCAAACTTCTCTCTGCGCGGTATTTCAGAGGCTAATGAATTCTCCGCTGCAACAGCCTCACCGGTCGGCGTTTATGTGGACGAGGTGTATCAGTCGTTTCGCGCTGCGCACGGCCAACAACTTTTCGATCTTGAGCGCATTGAAGTGCTGCGCGGCCCGCAAGGCACGCTTTATGGCCGCAATACAACCGGCGGCGCAATAAACTTCATCAGCCGCAAACCGTCCCTTTCAGGTGGCAATGGCTATATCACCGGCGGCTATGGCAACTTCGATACTTTCCGCGCTCTTGGCGCCGTTGAAGCTAATCCCATTGAAGACGTGTTCGGTGTGCGTATAGCCGGCACCGTGGTCAACAGCCGCGGGTATACGTTCAACCCGGTAGACAACCAATATTACGCGCAGACGGACAGCGTTGCAGGTCGCTTCTCCGCCCGCTGGAAACCTAGTGACAAACTAGACATCAACTTCAAACTCTTTGCCGCTGAAAACTCGCCCCGCCAAGATTTGCCGTATGGGATCGGCTATCTCGCCGGGCGTTCTGACTCAGCCGGCTATTCCCGCTTCGCACCGCGCCCAGAACTGGGCGGGCGCACGCTAAACCAAAACGAAGTTCAGGCCGACACGGCCGGTGATTATTTCACCTCAAGCTATGGCGGGGCGCTGACCATCGAGTATGAGGTTAACGACCGCATCACCATTACCTCCATCACCGGCTATGATGAGGGCGAATACGAGCTCTCGCCCTTTGACTGTGATGGCTCACCCAATGACGTTTGTGCCATCCGCTATTTCTCAGATTCGCAAAACTTCAACCAAGACCTGCGGGTCACCTATGATGGGGACCGCGTGAAACTGATCGGCGGCGTTTATTATGGCCGTGATGAGATCTTTACCGAGAACGAGCCGGACTTCTTTGGCTTCCTAAGGCCGCTTCTAGAGGGCGCAGGTTTGCCGGGGACCTACAGCAATATCCCGATTGCTGAGCCAGATTCTCTGGCCGTGATCCCAGCCTTTTTGGTGGATGCCACGCTGTCACCAGTTGATGATTTCGGGGCGCCCACTGCAGCGTTTTGTGCGGGCATTCCGGTCCACCCCAACGGCTTCTTTGATGGGCGTACGCTGATCGCCTTCAATGCAGACATTGCAAATGGCAACAACGCCGTCGGTGCGGCTTGTGCTGCAGCCGGCGCGCCGCCCTTTGGGCCAATTCTGGCCAACCAGCAATTCACCATCGCGCGGCCATCAACGGCCATCTATGGCGAAGCGGACATATCCGTTACCGACGACTTCTCCATTATTATTGGCCTTCGCTACACTTGGGATGAAGTGAAACTGCAAGACGCTTCGACGGTGATTTTTACCCTGGACGGCACGACGCCTTTGGCAAATTTGGTGCCGTTCTCAAACCCCTTTGATCCTAGTCTTGAGCGTTTGGATGACGAATTTAGTACTGGTCGTCTGACAGGCCGCGTGGTGCTGAACTATCAAGTTGCTGAAGATGTGCTTGCCTATGCCAGCTATTCGCGGGGGTACCGGGCCGGCACCTATAATGCGCTGGCCTATCAAGGGGTAAACCAGGTCTATCCGGTTGCGCCTGAAGAAGTGGATGCGTTTGAGATAGGCGTCAAATCGCGTTTCTTCGACAATCGCATTCAGCTCAATGTCGCTGGTTTTTATTATGATTATAAGAACCAGCAGATTGCGCAAATTGTTGGCGCTACATCCTTCCTGCGCAATGCAAGTGGTAAAGTGCTTGGCTTTGAAGCAGAGTTCCAATTCCAAGCAAGTGATTGGCTGCGCTTTGATGGGTCATTCGGCTATCTCGACACCGAATATGATGACACTGTTCTCGATCCAAACGACCCGACGGCACTGACCTTGCCGATTAGCGGCAATCCCTTCCCGAATGCACCAGAATTTACAGCGCAAATCGGCATGGATATCACCGCATGGGAAAGTGCGGACGGCGAATCCTCGCTCTATTTCCGCTTTGACGCTCAATATATGGGTGAATACTTCTTCGACCCATTTGCCAATTATGGTCAGGATCCATGCGACCAGCCTATCCCAGCTGGACAACTGGGCACCAATGGTCAGGTCGGCACCGGCGTCCTCTTGGCAACACCGGAACTGGCCTGCGGAAACCCAGATTATATCTTGGTCAATGCGCGGGCCACGTATCAGATTAACGAGAACTTCTCAGTGTCGGCGTGGGCGCGGAATTTGACCGACAAGTTCTACTATACCTACGGACTTAACCTGAACGCCTTCTACCAAGACTATTTGACCCGTGGAGCCCCGCGCACCTGGGGCTTTGAAGCGACAGTAAGCTTCTAAACGTGAAGACGTAGGTGGGTTTACGACCCAAGATCCTTAGCGGCAGCGTTTCCTTGTCAAGCGCCGCCGCTCCTATAGTCTGAGCCTAGGACCTAAAGGCGCGGTAATATGATCAAAAATTGGCTGGCTTTGGCGTTTATCACATTGGCGTTGGCCGGGTGTAAGCTTAAAGCGGACATCGCCGCAGACGTCTCGCCTGAAGGCATAAAGCAGGACTGTCTGGCGCCAAATATCAATTTCTCGCGCCCGGTAGGTCTTTAAAATCCTCCAAAGAGATCGAATAATCGGATGTCAATCGGTATGAATGGCAGCGAGCGTCTTAATCTCGCTTACAAACCAATCAGAGCAATAAGCTGTTACCCAAAGTTTGCTTCCCCCCTCTGACAAAGCCCATCAGACCTTGATAAGCAGCTTACCGTTATTACCGCCGCCATAGAGATCGCGCAGCGTGTGAAGCGCGTTCTCTAGGCCTGGCCGAACATCTTCGCGGGTTTTGAGTTTATTTGCCAGTGCCCAGCCAATCAATTCAGCCCCGGCAGCCTCAAATTCCGCGATGTAATCACTGACAATAAAACCCTGCACCTTAATGCGGTTCATCAAGATTTTGGGCCATGCTTTTGGGCCTTGGATTTCTGTCAAATGATCGTACATCGAGATCATTCCGCATAAGGGCATGCGGCTGAAATTGTTCATGCGCTGCATTACGGTTTCAGCCGCATGC
>CAKZYD010000163.1 GCA_937884085.1 uncultured Sphingomonadales bacterium
AAGCCAGTGATCGTGTTTCCAATGGCTAAGATGGTACCTAGGAGGCCCCAAAAGGTGCCGAGCAGGCCAAGGAAAACCAGCAAAGCAACCAAATAGCGCGACAGCTCCCGTCGTTCATCGAGGCGCGCGGCAATCCCATCGGCGAGAGACCGTAGCGACGTGGGGCTAAGCGCTAAGGGGCCGGAACGCGCAAGAGCGGCCAAGGGCGCGAGCAGCGGCGGGCTCACGCCGTCTGGCTTGGCGCTGGCCTCATGCGCACCTATCCAATCAATATCGGGTTTTAGCCGAAAGACTTGGCGCAAAATATACAAACAACCAAGCAGCAGCACGCAAACGATGACGTCGTTAATCACCAGGTCGCTTTGAAAGGCCGCTTCCAGCCGTGGCCACAAAATGCCGGCAACAACGCCAACGGCGATGAGGAAGCCCAGCATGGGCAATAAGAATCGTTGCGGTCGTGTCATGGCCATAATGATTTCAGGACATTATGGGGAATTTTATGGCGATGCATCTGTAAAGTGCGCGCCATAGTTTGGCGGCGCCTGAAACCCACCAATCACCTCCGCCAAAGCATCGGCAAACGCAATTGTCGTATAGTCGTGCATATAGGGTCCGATAATCTGCACCCCAACCGGAAGCCCATCCTCTGCCAGGCCGATGGGCGCCGTTGTGGCGGGCAGATTGAGAGCGGTCGCTAAGGCAATGGATTGAATAGCGTCCGTGTAAGGCCGCTCAATCCCATCTACCAACACTTTGCGCGCCACGAGCTCTCCGCTCTGATTGTGCGGCGGCGCTGTCCAGGGGACCACAGGTGCAAGAAGGACATCAAAGTCTTCAAAAAAGGCATCGATTTCATGGCGCATGGCAGCGCGTTTTTCGTTCGCCTGGAGCCATGCCCGATGCGATTGCGCCGTACCGTCTAAGAAACCCGTCAAACCCACAGGCTGATGCAAACCCAAGGCCTTTAGACAAGCAATGATAGGCTTTGACAAAATACCCAGGGTTAGGTCGCGTTTTGAAGCGCCTGCTGACAAAGCACCCAGCAAAAGCTGGGCATATACCTCAATTAAGGTTTCATATGTCGATTTAAGCGGCCAAGTCTCCTCCAACTTTGCCACATTACCCTGCAACGCTTTTTGGAGTGCATCCATCCGAGCCGCTACTGCGTGAGAGCTGCGATTGCTGGAATGTCCAGGCCAGATGGCAACGCGGAAATCTTCAAGCTGACGTTGCCGTGCGCGCGGCATCGAGAGCACGCTGTGCCGGTTCACACCAACCGGGCGCATCAAAATGTCTAGCAGCAGCCGCAAATCCTCAGCACTGCGCCCCATCGGGCCCATCACGTTCAAATCTGTATCAATGGCCGCGCCGGGCGCAGGTGGGATATGGCCATATTGGGAGATGAGACCATAGGACGGTTTGTGGCTATAAACGCCGTTATAATGCGCCGGGTTGCGCAAGGACCCGCCTATGTCGCTGCCAATATCGCCGCCTGTTAGCCCGGCTGCCAAAGCCGCTGCGGCCCCGCCCGATGAGCCGCCGCAGGTGCGGGTGACATCCCAAGGGTTATTGGTCGTCCCAAAGACGTCATTGTAGCTCTGAATATCAATTGCCATATAGGGGATGTTGGTCTTGCCCATCACAAGCGCGCCGGCGCCTAGGAGGTTAGTCACCGCATCGGCATTTTTGCTCGGCGTATTGTACGCCAGCTCGGGCGCACCGGCCGTGGCGCGAAACCCAAGCACTTCAAAACACTCTTTAATGGTGAAAGGTACGCCGTGAAGCGGCTCGATTTCTTCATCCGCAGCCAAAGCCGCGTCAGCCGCTTTGGCCGCATCGCGCGCTTTGTCAAAGTCATGCTGTATGACAGCATTCACCTGACGTCCGTATTCCTCGTGACGGCGAGCATAGAGGTCAACGAGTTCGACAGCTTTCACATCACCCTGAGCAATTAGGCGCGCCAAACTGGCGGTTGAGGCAAAGGCAATGTCAGCATCGAGAGCCAAGGACCCTCTCCCCCTATGTCACGATGACGTTTGGCCACGATACCGCGCTAAAACGCTATCCGCTATCCCTTTGCGCCTTAATGCCTTTGGCAATCAGTTTGTGCAGCTGGGTATGCATGGCAGGGTTCGCAGCGACAATCCCGCCGGTCTTGAGCATTTGGTCAGACCCACGAATATCTGTGATGATACCGCCTGCTTCGCGCACCAGGAACATGCCTGCAGCGATATCCCAAGGCTGCAACCCTTCCTCCCAAAAGCCATCAAAACGCCCTGCAGCAACATAGGCAAGGTCTAGGGAGGCTGCTCCGAAGCGTCGGATGCCAGCGCATTGCGGCATCACCTCATTCAGGATGTGGGTGAAGCGGCCAAAATCGCCATGCCCTTTAAAGGGGATGCCTGTGGCAAACAGACAGTCAGCTATGTTTTTACGCGCAGAGACACGAAGTCGGCGATCATTTAAATAAGCGCCCCGCCCTTTCACCGCCCAGAACAACTGGTCTTGCAACGGTTCATAGACGATACAGGCGGTGATCTCACCAAACTGCTCAGCGGCAATGGATATCGCAAAATGCGGAATGCCATGAAGGAAATTGCTGGTGCCATCAATGGGATCAACAATCCAGCGCGGGCCATCTTCACGCACATTGGTGTCGCCTGATTCCTCCAGCGTAATCCCAAAGTCCGGCCGCGCGCGCATCAGCTCTTCGCGCAAGGTGTCATCAGCCCTTCGGTCAGCCTGACTGACAAAGTCCGCTGGACCTTTGCGGGAGACCTGCAGGTGCTCAACTTCGCCAAAATCTCTAGACATCGACCTGGCTGCCTTCTGCGCAGCCTGGGTCATAACATTAATAAGCGCGGATTGGTTTGCCATAAGCCCTAGTCAGCCCGCTTGACGTAGCTGGAGTCTTCAGTGGCCACGATAATCTTGGTGCCCTGGTCAATGAACGGCGGCACCATGACCCGCACGCCAATGTCTGTCATGGCGGGCTTATAGGAGGATGTCACAGTCTGGCCTTTCAAGGCAGGCTCTGTTTCCGTCACTTCCAACGTCACATGCTCTGGCAGGGCGACGGAGATCGGCTTTTCCTCATACATTTCAATGGTGACGACCATCCCATCCTGCAGGAAGACCGCTTGCTCGCCCACGTCATCATTTGGCAGCGCAATCTGGTCATAGGTGTCTTGGTCCATGAAGGTGAATGTATCCCCATCACCGAAGAGGAATTGGAAATCCTTCTGGTCCAGCCGAACCTTCTCCACCTTTTCAGAAGAGCGAAAGCGTTCATTCTTCTTAGTGCCGTCAATCAGGTTTTTCAGTTCCACCTGCAGATACGCCCCGCCCTTGCCCGGCTGAGTATGCTGAATTTTCACGGCGCGCCAAAGGCCGCTCTCATATTCAATCACATTGCCAGGCCGAATGGCATTTCCATCAATTTTCATGACGTTTCGTCTTTCTCATGAATCGCAATTTGAAGTCTGTTAGCGCGGTCAGTACCAACATGCACGCTTGCGCGCATTCGGCGCGGCATTTCTCTCAAGATTTTGCCTTGCCTCTTTGCGATGCGCCGGATAATGCATCAGGTCTCTCAGGTGGGGCGGTTAGCTCAGCGGGAGAGCACTACGTTGACATCGTAGGGGTCACTGGTTCGATCCCAGTACCGCCCACCATTTTCATTTCGCTAACGCGCGGTCGCGCTGCTTGAGCAGGTTTTTATTGTGCTAACGCGCGGTCGCGCTGCTTGAGTAGGTTTTTATTGTGCTAACGCGCAGTCGCGCTGCTTGAGCACTAGAGCGAAATCGCGTCGATGATTTTCGTCTCATCGGCCAAGCAAGCGACGTAATTCGGGCCGCGGAAATCCTCGTGCGCAAAGGTGTAGTCATGAAATTGCACGCCATCGGGGAACAGTTTGCCAAGCACATAGCCCTTCGGCTCGAAGTAGCGATAAAAATCGCGTAAGAGAAAACCGCTGACGATAGCGCCGCGGTTGTATTCGAACTGGACGAGCCGGATTTTCTTGGCCTTTATCAGAGGCTCAAAACCCTTGATCACCTTTTCTTCCGCGCCTTCTACATCGATTTTCAAAAAGTCGATGCGGTCAATGCCATGCTGCTGGCAATAGGCCGCGCCGCTGCTGACCTTACAGTCAATCGTCACTGTTGTATCACCTTCTGAAGTGTCAGCGGGAAGCATACTGGACAGAACGGTGGAGTTTGGGTCAACACGAACGCTGACCGAGCCAGCTGCATCAGCCAGCCCCATAGAATTCAGTGTCACACGATCTGACAAGGCGCCAATATTGTCCTTCATGATGGCAAAGGTGTCGGGCACGATTTCAAAAGCATGGATGGCGGCCTCAGCATGCGCTTCATAGGCAAGCTTGCTCCATTTGCCTTCATTCGCCCCGGCATCGAAAATCATTTTAAAGCTAAGCGGACCGAGACGATCAATCAGCACTTTCTCGCCATTGGTCCACAGCGTGTTGCTGATGCCGTGATAGTGCGCGACCACTTCCTTTGCGAAGCTGGCGAAAGCGGTCACATCGCTGCGGCTACGTTGATGCGCAATATGATGCGCCATCGCTTCGCGGTCGCCCACGCTCATCCCAGTCAGCAGCTTTCCACTGGCCAAGGAGAGCATATTCAGCGCGTTTTTCCGAAAGCTTGGCATGGTAACCCTATTCGTGCGGCTCAGAAACAGAGCTTTGGCTTATAGATGGCCGGTTAATAAGACGCGTATACGACCTAGGTTTGCAACGCCACTTCATCACTAAATTGCAACTCAGCTAGCTGCGCGTAAAGCCCGCCATTTGCCAGCAAGGCTTCGTGCGTGCCTTCATCGACCAGCCGCCCCTTGTCAAAAACCAGGATCTTATCGGCGCGTTTGATGGTCGCCAGCCTATGCGCAATGACGAGCGTCGTGCGGCCCTCCATCAGGCGAGACAACGCTTGCTGCACCAATCGCTCAGATTTTGCGTCGAGCGCGCTTGTGGCCTCATCAAGCAGCAAAATGGGGGCATCGCGCAAGATAGCGCGCGCGATAGACAAGCGCTGTCTTTGGCCGCCGGACAGGCGGACGCCCGCCTCCCCTAGAAAACTGTGAATGCCCTCTGGCAAGTCGCGCAAAAACTCATCCGCTGCAGCCGCCTTTGCAGCGCCCCAAACCTCCGCCTCAGAGGCATCAGGACGGCCATAGAGGATGTTCTCATAGGCTGTGGCTGCGAAAATGGTGCCTTCTTGCGGCACCAAAGCGGTGCGACTGCGCAAAGCATCGAGTTCGGCCGCCTTGACCGAGACACCATCGACGAGAATGTCGCCATCTGTGACGTCGTAAAAGCGCTGGATCAGCTGGAACAACGTGGTCTTACCCGCACCGGATGGGCCCACAACGGCCACGGTTTGTCCTGGCGCGACGGTAAAAGAAACATCCTGCAGCGCTGAACGGTCCGGCAGCGTCGGATAGAAAAAGGTGACATCCGAAAAAGCAATCTCGCCCATCGCTGGCTCGGGTAAAGGGGCTGGGGACGGCGGGGAGACGATGTCCGGCACCTCCTGCATTAAGTCAGACAACCGCCCAGCCGCGCCAGCCGCGCGCATAATTTCTCCATAGACCTCGCTGAGCGCGCCCAATGCACCAGCCACAAGACCAGACGCAATCACAAAGGCTGCGATTGTGCCGCCGCTCATATCGCCCGCGATGACCGCATTGGCCCCCTTCCAGAGCACCAGCACGACTGCGGAAAAAATCAGCAGGATGACAAAAGCGGTGAGGACCGACCGGACAAATATGCGCCGCCCAGCAACCTTGAAAGCGGCATCAACGGCCCCTTCAAATCTCGACCGCTCGCGCGCTTGCTGGGTAAAGGATTGCACCACGCGCAGCGCGCCTAGTACTTCCGTCGCCAGGGAGCCGATGTCGGCAACGCGGTCTTGGCTCGAGCGGCTAAGCTTTTGCACCCGGCGGCCAAGGAAGACGATGGGCAGCACGACAAGCGGAATGATAATCGCCATCAACCCGGTCAACCCCGGGCTGAGATAAATCAGCAAGCCAACACCGCCGATCGCAATAATAAGGTTGCGCAGGGCAACAGACACTGTCGCGCCAACAACGGCTTGGATCAACGTGGTGTCTGCCGTCAGCCGCGAAGATATTTCACTCGGCCTATTGAGCTCAAAAAAGGACGGCGAGAGCGTTAGCAGATGCGATTGAACGGCAATGCGGATATCGGCAACAATGCGCTCACCTATCCACGTCACAAAATAGAACCGGAGCGCCGTAGACAGGGCCAGCACAACGGCAAGGCCGAGCAGCGCCAGAAACACCTGATTGATGGCGCTTGCCTGGTCTGAGGTAAATCCGAGGTCGACAGCTTGGCGCAGCGCCAGCGGCAAGGCCAGCGTCGTTACGGACGCAATGAGCAGCGAGACCGCGGCGCCCGTTAATTGCCGCGGATAGCGCTTTACGATGCGCCAAAGAAGCGCTGAAAGATCGCGCCAGCCCGAGCCAGAGACCCCAGTTTTATTGCGCGCCGCAGCTGCCGGTCCTTCGCTTCATCGCCGCCCCGTCATGACGACAAGCGGAATGCTTTGCAAGACTTGAAAACAGCTGACTGTATCCAGTAGCCTCAAGCCGTCACACTTTCGCTCAAATGCTGCGCCGCATGTGGTTGCATTCCCAAGCGGCTTTGTGTAATGACGCGCATCTTTCAGAATTTAAAAAGGCAGACATCATGAAGGCGGATACGCACCCCGACTATCACATGATCGAAGTCGTGATGACCGATGGCACCAAGTTCAAAACCCGCTCCACCTATGGCGCGGAGGGCGATAGCCTAAATCTCGACATCGACCCCACCTCTCACCCAGCCTGGACCGGCGGCAACCAACGCCTTATGGACCGCGGCGGCCAGGTGTCCAAGTTCAACAAACGCTTTGGCGGCCTCAGCAATCTGAAGACCAAGAAATAACACTATCCCATTATTGTGATGAAAAAAACGCCGCTTCATGCGGCGTTTTTTTTACCAAAGCAGGGACAAGCCCATATTCCACGCCGTAGCTCTTAGCGTCAGCCATTTTGTGATATCAAAGCAACACTATACAAATGGCTTAGTACCTCCGTAACAGCGCAAATATATTTGTCTGGACAAATTAGGGGTGCCGCTAATAGCCTGCTGAATAGCAATTTAAGTAATTAATCTACCAAATTGCTTTCGGGGGAATTAAAAATGCGACAAATCAAGACGTTACTTCTGTGCTCGTGCGCAGCTTGCATCATTGCGACATCAAACCAGAGTTTCGCGCAAGAAGACGAGGAGACAGAAATCATCACCGTTACAGCACGGAAAAGGACAGAAGATCTGTCAGACGTGCCGATCAGTGTATCTGCCTTTACCGCAGAGGGACTTCAAGACAAGCTCATCAATGACATTTCTGAAATTTCCGATTTCACACCGGGTTTTCAGCAACAACAAGCCTTTGGGCGGGACGGTGACCGCCCTGTTATTCGCGGCGCCTCCAACATTTTAGTCGCTGAAGGTAAGGTTGGCTTTTTCCTGGATGGAGTACCCCTCACCGGTGACCTTTCGGCTTTGAATTTCGCGGCTTTCCAGCAAATTGAGGTCATCAAGGGCCCACAGTCCGCGCTGTTTGGACGAGGTACATTGTCAGGCGCAATCAACCTTGTTACCCGCCGCCCAGACGATGAATGGTCCGGCGAAATTCAGGCAACTTACGGTAATTTCGATACCGTACGCGCTTCTGGTGTTGTTTCAGGTCCAATCATCGATGGTATCAGCGCTGTGATTACGGGGGCTATCGACCGGTTCGGTGGCGATTTTGAAAACAATGAAGATGGTGGCCGGCTCAACGAACGCGAGACAAATGCGGCCAGCATTTTTCTCTATTTTGACCCCACTGAAAATTTTACGGGCTCGATTAAGGCACTGTACCAAGAAGTCGACGACGGTCATTTCGCCATCGACCTACCAGCCTCCAGTTTCAATAATGTTTTTCTAGATACGCGTGGGTTTTTTGACGGTGTCGTAGAACCGCGACCGTTGGAAGAGTAC
>CAKZYD010000164.1 GCA_937884085.1 uncultured Sphingomonadales bacterium
CTCCAGCCGCACCAATTCCAACACTCCGTAGTCTCTGACCTGAGATCCGACTTCACTCAGTTATAGGTGAGAGTCCTATTGTTGATGCGGTGCTCCCAAAGGTTGGATCGCCGGTGGCTAGACTTTTCCGGCTCCTTTACGACAGCGGGCTGGTTACGCCGTCAGGATTTTGCAGCGCGCTTGGGACGTTATATCCGATCGCGCTGTGAGGGCGAACCTCGTTGTAGTGTTGACGCCAAGTCTCCAACTTTTCATGCGCATCTGCAAGTGACAAGAACCAATGTGCGTTCAGGCACTCCTGCCGGAATTTACTGTTGAAGGCCTCAATGAAGGCATTATCCGTCGGCTTCCCAGGGCGTGAGAAGTCGAGTGTTACGTCATTTGCATAGGCTCATAGATCAAGATCACGAGAGATTAATTCGCTGCCGTTATCGACACTAATCGTGTTTGGATAGCCAAGTCGCAGGCGAATAGCGTGAATGTGTATCGACAATCGTCAGGATGCGTAGTTTGCGCCCTGTTGCCAGTTGATCATGCACAAAATCCATGGCCCAGACGTCATTGGGCCCAACGGCCATTTGTCGGTCTTCGCGCAGCTTTACTTTGACCCGGCGCTTTGGGTGCTTGTTCCGCAGCTGTAGCCCTAACTCATTGTATATCCTGCGCGCGGGCTAGGCAGAGAGGTGATCTGCTGCACTGCCTCCAATTCTATCGGAGAAACAAATGCCTTTTCGTTTGAATCGCTTTGTGGCACATCTATGGGGTGATGCCCCAGTTTAAACAACATGTTGATTCACTTCGCGCATTGGCGCTTGGTTTTCTCTGCTTTTTTGCTGCGCTTCCCCTTGATTTTGTGATGGCTCAGGGTGTGGATGGACCGGTGCCAGAGGCGCAGTCTTCCGCGATCGAGGTGGAGTTTCAGGCTTGGCTGGCTGGTGTTGCCGAGGAGGCGATGGCAAAAGGGCTGAAGCCCGAAATTATTGATGCGGCGCTGGGGTCTGCGCGGTTAAACCAAGCGGTGTTGAAATCATCGGTATCACAACCTGAGCGCATCGAGACGCTTGCCGATTATCTTGCCAAACGTATCAGCATTACCCGGGTCGAAAATGGACGTCGGCTATATGCTGAGCACCAGGCTTTACTGGACGATGTGGCCGAGAAAACCGGTGTTGATGCATCTGTCATTGTTGCCATTTGGGGCGTCGAGACGGCCTATGGTAATTACATAGTGGACGCTCCGGTGATCAGCGCGTTGGCGTCGCTTGGATTTCGCAGTGATCGAAAGGCGTTTTTTAGAGGCGAGCTGTTTAGCGCGCTTACAATGCTCGATAAGGGTCTCATCGATTTGGACAGTATGACCGGCAGTTGGGCCGGCGCGATGGGTCAGCCCCAGTTCATCCCGTCTAGTTATCTTAGCTATGCCCGTGATTATGACGGAGATGGCAAAGTGGATATTTGGAACAATTTGGGCGATATTTTTCTATCCATCGGCTCCTACCTGCAAAAGCATGGGTGGGAAAGTGGTGCAGCGTGGGGCGCGCAGGCGACTGTAAGCGATAGCTTTCGGAGCGGCAAACCCGGCTTGCCAGACCGCTCAAAGTCCGCTCTTGCGTGCGTTAGCCCTTATGACATGACATGTCGTACCGATTCTCTGCGGTTTTGGCTTACCAAGGGCGTCGTCGGGGCATTGCCAAGTGATGCTGGATTGGATGCGAAAGCGCGCGTGGTGATGCCGGATGGGGCGCAAGGACCAGCGTTTTTGGCGCCTAAGAATTTTGATGTCATTTTGACCTACAACCGCTCCAGCTTTTACGCGATTTCGGTTGGTGTTCTGGCCTCTCTAATCGCAACGCCTGCGGCTAGTGTTCAATGATCCGGTGTCTGCTCTTCCTCCTGCTTTGCGCATGTGTGGCAGCCTGTGGTGGCGGTGGCTCAGCCCCCAGCGCGCCTAGCTATTCCTCTGGTCCACAAATACCGCCCGTTGCAAAAACCAGCGCGCGGGGCATGAAGTCGTATGTCATCAATGGCGTACGATATTATCCGCGCGATGACGTAGGCTATCGCCAGCGCGGATATGCCAGTTGGTACGGGCCGAAATTCCATGGCCGTCAAACGGCAAATGGCGAGCGCTACAACCAATATGCTTTGACAGCTGCGCACAAAACCTTGCCACTCGGCAGCTACATTAAGGTCACGAATTTGAGAAATGGCCGCGCCGTCACACTGCTGGTCAATGATCGCGGTCCATTTGTGCGCGGACGCATTGTTGATGTCTCCAAACGCAGCGCTCAAATCCTGGACATGATCGGAGCGGGAACAGCCCCGGTTATTGTGGAACGCACGGACCGATATGGACGTCCATTAGTCGGCAAGGCCCGGGTTCAACCCGTTCAGCAGCAGCCGGTTCAACCACCGCCCCCGACGCGACAAGTCGTGCCTCAAACCCCTGTCGTGACGGCAGGTACACAGCCCGCAGCGCCGGCCTTTTCACCCGCGATTCAGCCGGCAGGCCCTGTTTTGGTTCAAGTCGGCAGCTTTTCAGATTTTTACAATGCGCAGCGCCTGCAGCAATCTTTAACAGATGTGGGGCCATCCTCCATCATGCAGGTTACCTTAGCGCAAGGCGATGTGCGCTACCGCGTGCAAATTGGTCCCTATGCTGACCCAATCGCAGCGCAACAAGCGCTTGCACAAGTGAAAGCGCGAGGCCATGCTGGAGCCACATTGCAAGGCCATCAGGCCGGCAAAGACAATTCAAGATAATAGGCTTCTTATGCTCCGGACACCGCTTATCGCTGCTGCGTTCATGCTGAATTTTGCTGTGCCGACACACGCGTTCGATACGCGTGCGGCGCAGGCATATTTGCTCGACTTATCGACAGATACGGTTTTGCTGAACAAGGATGCGCAGTCTTCGATGCCGCCGTCGTCCATGAGCAAATTGATGACCCTCTATGTGGCTTTTGAGCGTTTGTCCGACGGCAGCTTGACGATGGATCAGCCTGTTACGGCGAGCCCGGAAGTGTGGCGTCGGTGGCGCTTAAAAGGATCGACAATGTTTTTGGCGGAGAACCAGGAGGTGACCGTCGAACAGTTGTTGCTCGGCATCATTGTTCAGTCTGGCAATGATGCTTGTGCTTGGCTTGCTGAGGCTGTTGCCGGCAGTGAAGATGCATTTATTGTCCTGATGAACGGCGCTGCTGAGCGTCTTGGCATGACGGGCTCAAATTTCACAAATGTGAATGGATGGCCGGACGAAAACCAGTATGTGACGGCGCAAGATCTGGCGATGCTTGCAGAAGCTCTGGTGAATGATTTTCCGGAGTATTACGAGCTGTTTTCAAAGCGTAGGTTTGAGTTTGGGGCCGCTGCCTCAAACTACAACAACCGTAATCCCTTGCTTGGCCGGGTACGCGGCGCCGATGGCCTAAAGACCGGGCATACTGATGCGGCTGGCTATGGTTTGACAGGGTCAGCGGTTCGCGATGAGCGGCGCCTTATTCTCGTGGTGAACGGGCTTGAGAGCGATTCTGCCCGGCGGTCGGAAAGTGCTCGATTGCTGGAGTGGGGCTTCTCTAACTTCAAAACCTTCGACTTGCTGGATGAAGGTGACGTTGTAGCGACATCGCCCGTTTTGATGTGCGATGCATCCGGATTATCTCTTGTTGCTGGTGCGCCGCTCGATATGACATTGACCCGTAAAGCACGCGATTCTGTATCTGCCAAGATCCGATATCAAAGCCCGTTAAAGGCACCGATAGAAGCGGGAGACGTCGTTGGTGCCCTGGTCGTTTCCAGTCCGGATGGTGAAGAGCGGCAGGTGGATCTGGTCGCACAGTCAAGCGTGGCCAAAGTGACAGGCTTCAGCAAGATTGGCGCTGCGATCCACCACCTTGTTTTTGGCGCAACGCCAGCGCAGACACCTTAAGTGAAAGGTCGATGCCAGGGTTTTTCATAACCTTCGAAGGCGGTGAGGGGGCTGGCAAGTCAACGCAAATTAGGCGTATCGGGCAGGCGCTCACCGAGGCCGGGCATAGTGTTGTTGTCACGCGTGAACCCGGCGGTTCGCCTGGCGCCGAGGCTATTCGAGACTTGTTTGTTTCAGGCGCGCCGGATCGTTGGGACGCGGTGACCGAGTTGCTGCTAGCGACAGCAGCACGCCGCGACCATGTCCGCCAGACTATCGCGCCTGCGCTGGCCGCTGGACAGATTGTTCTGTGCGATCGATTTGTCCATTCTACATTGGCCTATCAAGTCGGGAGAGATGATGTCACGGAAGAGCAAGTCATGGCGCTGCATCGGTTGGCACTTGGCGAACTTTGGCCAGACTTAACCTTCGTTTTCGATTTGGAACCACAGCTTGCCAAAGAACGCATCACGGCGCGCGACGGGGAAAAACTTGGCCGCTTTGAACGCATGGACCCAGCTTTTCACACCCGTTTACGAGAGCGGTTTTCGTCTATAGCGCAGAACGATGACGTGTGTCTGCAAATTGACGCAGCAGCGCCAATGGATGACATTACGACGACCCTGCTGGATGCGATAAACGCCCGTTGTACTCTATGACCAGCAACACTCTTCTCGGCCATGACGTAGCGATTGCCGATTTCGTCAACGCCGCTGAAGGCGGGCGCATGCACCATGCATGGCTGCTGACCGGTGAGGAAGGCATTGGCAAATCCTTGTTCGCGCAGCATGCCGCGGCCTTTTTGATTGAGACATCGGGGCAGCGCAGCGGTTTCCGAGACGCGCTTGATAGCCCCGCAGCCCGCCAAATGCTGCATGGCAGTCATCCTGATATTCGCCACGTCAAGCCGGACGCTGACAAGGCAGCAGGTCAAATCGGCGTTGATCAAATCCGCTCTATGTCGACACTGTTCCAGACCACCGCAGGCATGGGTGGATGGCGTGTTGCCATTCTGGATGCTGCTGACGACATGAACCGCAATGCCGCCAATGCCATCTTGAAGCTCCTAGAGGAACCACCGCCACGCAGCGTGTTCTTCCTTATAAGCCATGCGCCCGGCCGGTTGTTGCCCACGATCCGTTCGCGCTGCCGGCAACTGCGTTTCCAGCCCTTGTCCCAGGCAGACACACTCGCAGCTTTATCGAAGGCAGTGCCAGATCTTGATGAGCCAGACCGCAATCAGTTGATGATGTTGGCCCCTGGATCTCCCGGTAGGGCTTTGGCGCTCCATGACGCGCATGCCTTAGATTATTGGGTCGCTATAGATAAATTATTTGAGGGTCTTCCTGCGCTCGATAGACAAGCGCTATTGGGTCTTGCCGACCAGATGACGGATAGAGCTGGGTCAGACAGTTTCAGGGTTTGTTGGACACTGCTTGAGGACAAGGCGGCGCAAGCGGTCAAAGGCCATATTAGCCAGGACGCGGAAGACTGGGTGCAGGCCATTCCGCTGCAGCGTTGGCTTGATTTTCAAGCTGCACTGACAGACCGACGGGGCCAGATTCTGGGCCTCAATATGTCGCCGCGACAAACCGTCCTTGAACTGATGGCCGCTCTTGCTGGTTGACCATTTCTAAGGCGCGTGGGAAAAGCCCGCTGGAACGGAAACAGCCACAGTAAAGACGTCCATGACTGCGCCCGCAGAGCCCTTTTATATCACCACTGCGATTTCCTATCCTAATGGTGCGCCGCATATTGGGCACGCCTATGAAGCCATCGCAACGGATGCCATTGCGCGCTTTTATCGCTTGGCTGGGCGGGATGTCTTCTTTTTGACCGGCACCGACGAGCATGGCCTGAAGATGCTGCAGACAGCGCGTAAGGAAGGCCTGACGGCACGGCAGATGGCCGACAAGCTCGCACCGCTGTTTGAAACCATGGTTGAGCGTTTGAATTGTTCGAACGACCGGTTCATTCGCACCAGCGAGCCAGCGCATTATGACGCCAGCCAGGAAATCTGGCGGCGCCTAGATGCTGCCGGTGATATCTACAAAGACGGCTATGCCGGCTGGTATTCCGTCCGTGATGAGGCATTTTACGACGAAAGCGAGCTAACGAAAGGCGAGGGCGGGCAGCGGTTATCGCCGCAAGGCACGCCTGTGGAGTGGACGGAGGAAGAGACGTATTTCTTCCGGCTCTCGCGCTATGCGGATCGTTTGTTGGAGCACTATGAACGCCATCCGGAGTTCATCCAGCCCGATAGTCGCCGCAATGAGATTGTGCAGTTCGTTTCTAGTGGCCTCAAAGACTTATCCATTTCCCGCAACAGTTTTGATTGGGGCGTTCCAGTTCCTGGCGATGACAGCCATGTGATGTATGTATGGATTGATGCACTCACCAATTATCTGACAGGCGTCGGCTTCCCTGATGAGGCGAGCGCGAATTTTCAGCGATATTGGCCGGCGAATGTGCATATCATCGGCAAAGATATTACCCGATTTCACACAGTTTATTGGCCCGCCTTCTTAATGAGTGCTGGCCTGCCTTTGCCGCAGACTGTGTTTGGCCACGGCTTCCTCTTCAATCGTGGAGAGAAGATGTCGAAATCCGTTGGAAATGTTATTGACCCGCTGGATATGGCGGCACGCTATGGCGTAGACCAACTGCGCTTTTTTCTATTGCGGGATGTACCCTTTGGTCAGGATGGAAGCTACTCACACGAGGCCATTGTAAACCGCTGCAATGCTGATCTTGCCAATGATTTAGGCAATTTGGCGCAGCGGTCGTTGTCCATGATGGCAAAGCATTGCGATGGTAATGTTCCAACACCTGGCGCTTTGACAGATGAGGATAAAGCCTTTCTCGAGCACATTGATGGTGCATTGAGCGCTGTTGCCGCAGCGATGGATGAGCTGGCAGTGCATAAAGCGCTTGATGCTATCTGGAGCTGTGTTGGCCGTGGTAACGGGTATTTTGCTGGTCAAGAGCCGTGGGCGCTGCGCAAAACCAATCCAGAGCGCATGGCCACAGTGCTCTATGTGACGGCAGAGGCGTTGCGGCAAATTGCGATTTTGGCACAGCCGTTCATTCCAGCGGGTGCGGCGGCGCTCCTCGATTTGCTGAATGTGTCGGCGCAAGCAAGAGACTTTACCCTTTTGGGTAAGCCAGGACGACTGGCTGCGGGCGGACCGCTGGAAAGACCTGTGCCTATATTCCCGCGTCTTGAGCTAGAAGAACAGGCGGCGGAATGACGGGTTTTGTCGATAGCCATTGCCATCTCAACTACAAAGGTCTGGTGGAGGATGTGGACGGCGTTATTACGCGTGCCCGCGATGCCGGCGTTCGGCATATGCTCGCCATTAACACGCGACTGGATGCGCTGCCCGGCATCCTCGACATTGTGCGTAATCAGCCCGACATCCATGCTTCAGCCGGGGTCCACCCCCATGAGGCGGAAGCCAATCCGGCAGCATCGCTCGATCAGTTGCTGCGGCTCTTGGATGATGAAAAGGTTGTTGGCGTTGGGGAGTCCGGGCTGGACTACTATTACGACAACAGCCCGAGGGAAGAACAAGGCGCCAGCTTTCGCTTGCATATTCACGCTGCGCAGGAAACCGGGCTGCCGCTGATTGTACACACCCGCGATGCCGAAACCGATACGGCTGAGCTGCTCCGAGAAGAAATGGCGCGCAAGCCCTTCAAAGGGGTTATCCATTGCTTCACGGCCAGCGATACGTTTGCTGACATCGCCATGGAGCTTGGTTTTTTCATCTCGCTGTCCGGTATTGTGACGTTTAAATCAGCAAGGGATTTACAAGCCACGGCCAAGCGCCTTCCCTTGTCGCGGCTATTGATTGAAACGGATAGCCCTTTCTTGGCGCCCGTGCCTCATAGAGGGCAGACCTGCGAGCCTGCCTTTGTGGCGGATACGGCGCGGTTTTTGGCTGATCTGAGAGGCGAAGCGCTGGAAATGTTAGCTGAGGCGACAACGGAGAATTTCTTTACGCTGTTTGACAAAGCCACGCCGGCGTCATGAAAGTCACCGTTTTAGGGTGCGGCACATCCCATGGCGTACCGCGTATAGGCGGCTATTGGGGAGACTGCGATCCCACCGAACCGAAGAACCGGCGTAGCCGTGTGTCGATTGCAGTCGAGCATTCAGGGAAGAGGCTCCTTGTAGATACGACGCCAGATCTGCGCACACAGCTCCTAGCAGCCGATATCGGCTCGGTTGACGCCGTGTTTTACACGCATGATCACGCTGATCATACACATGGCATTGATGACTTGCGTGGCTTGTTTCATGCGATGGGCAAACCGGTCGATGTCTATGCTTCAGAGCGAACGCTGGCTATTTTGAAAGAACGTTTTGGCTATGTGTTTAAGGGGGCAACTGGCTATCCGGCGATTGCCCAAGGTCATACCCTGACTGTTGGTGGTCCAACTCCCATTGATGATCTTCAGGTTCAGAGCTTTTCTTTGCAGCATGGCACGATAGAGAGCGTTGGCTTTCGTATTGGCGCGATGGCCTACACCACTGACTTTAATGAAATTCCGCCACAATCAGAGTCATATCTAGAAGGCCTGGATGTTTGGATCGTCGATGCTCTCAGGCGGCGCCCACATCCAAGCCACCCACATCTGGACCTGACACTGGGTTGGATTGACCGATATAAGCCTAAGCGGGCATTCTTGACGCATATGGCATGGGATATGGATTATCAGACTCTTTGCAAGGAGTTGCCTTTGCACATCCGGCCTGCCTATGACGGGTTGGTGATTGACTGTTGAAGGCGCGACATGGCTGAAGCGCAAATGCAGAGCGTGGTCTATCTGGCTCTTTTGCTGGCGGTTATCGCTTATTTCACCCTTGGCGGTTATCGTGGAAACTGGCCAGCAGCTGGTAAGCACATCTTGATTTGGGCGGCAATTTTTGGCGTTCTCTTCATCGTGCTCCGTCTTGCTGGCTATTAAAGATGAGCGGTCAAAGGCCTGTGTCACCAAACCACCCTTTTAAAGGGCAATAAAACCCATTATGTAGCCGTCATGACAGTTGAGACTGCACAAGCCAAACCAGCGTTTAAGCGCAAGCCTAAATGGATACGCGTAAAGGCGCCGGTGTCTAAGACGTATCAGGAAACCCGCGCCTTGATGCGCGAGCTCAAGCTTAACACCGTGTGTGAGGAGGCGGCTTGCCCGAATATCGGCGAGTGCTGGTCCCAGAAGCATGCGACGGTCATGATCCTTGGGGATACCTGCACCCGGGCTTGCGCCTTCTGCAACATCAAAACTGGAATGCCCAACCCTATTGACCATATTGCGCCGCGCAATACAGCGCCAGCGGC
>CAKZYD010000165.1 GCA_937884085.1 uncultured Sphingomonadales bacterium
AGCGGGGGAGGACCTGATATTAGGCTTCGTGCTCTTAACCTCCCCTAGGACGGGAGAGGGGAAAACTCCGCGCATTATCGATTATCGTTTCAGGTCGCAGGGTCGTGATCCAAGTGCCGAGGCCGATGGATAAGAGCGGCAAAAACGGTTCAAGCGGCCAAAAGGGCAGCCAAGCGGATGCATTTTCTGAGGGTGCTGGACCATAAAGCACGGCATAGGCACCGTCGTACCAAAGGTGGCCCGTCACAGACCCAACCGCGCCAAGCAGCATGAAGAGCGCGCCAAATGCCGTCATCAAGATCGGTGTCGGTGTGCTCAGCTTTTTATGCCTGCGCTTGCCCCAGGCAGCGATGCGCATAGCAAAGGCAGCGAAACCAAGCACATAAAAGACATAATCAATGCTACGCGGCTCCCGCGTGGGGTCGAGCTGCGGGTAATAAAAAATGTTCCACCAATAGACGCTGAAGGGATAGGCCCAGAGGAAATAAACACCGCCCTTTTGGATCAGTTTCCATTGCTCCGAAGAGACCAATTTGTGCCCGATCTTAAAGGATGTCACCACCATGGCGGCCAGGAAGATATAGCCGATGGTGCCTTCTAGCACATCGCGGAAGGCGTAGATCTCGCCGAAATAATACTCCCGATAGAAGGTCGAGATGACGAAGATGAAGAGACCTTGCCACGCCATGCCGACCGCAAAACAGAGGCCCAAGAACTTGCGATTGCGTAGCCACCACATGCCAACGGCGCCGGGAAAAAGGATTTGGAACGACGAGGCCGCCGCAACCAAATAAATGAATGGCACCGCCCAGCGCACGGAATAGCCAATCATATGGGAAATGCCTTCCCCTTGGCTCAAATCCGTCTGCAGCAAATCGGCCACAATGAAACCGCACATGGGCAATGACAGCAGCCAAAACAGGCGCCATCCATTGAGCATGGGATGTTTCAAAATTGCTTTCATGACAGACCCTTCGTATGTTCGCTGTCAGTCAAATCCAGGTCCCAGCTGCTATGATTTCTAATTTGATCAAACAGCTTTTTAAAATTCTCATCGCTTCTAGTCCGCTCCTTGCGGCGATGTATGGGCTCTATTGGTTAGAGACCTCCGGCACGTGGGTGCCTGAGACCCCGCACCGGGATAAAATCACCATCGCTGTCCTTGCCGCGGCAATGCTTGCGTCCTTTCTCATCCAATCTCGCTTTATCCGCAAAAAACGCTAGCCTTGTCACTCTGCCGCCATGTGTGGCCGTGCTTCCATGAAGCTCTGCAGCATCTGGCGTATCTCGATGGAGTCTGACGGGGCTTCCATTGAAATCAGGGCTTTTTCAGACGCTTCCGGCCCCAGATGGCTATCGCAGCGCGCTTCGATGAGGGCTGTCATATAGGCTTTTGTGAACTCTGGATGGGGCTGCAGGCTGATGGCTTGATCGCCATAGCGCAGGCCGGCGATGGGGCAAAAATCCGAGGTCGCAATGACCTCTGTACCAGGCGGCGCTTCTAGAACCTGGTCTTGATGCCAGGCATAGAGATGCTTTCGCGTGCGGCTGCCATCCGAGCTAATGAAATCATATGGCATGAGGCCAACGCCAAGGCCCTTTTCGCTTTTCTCCGCCCGTCCACCGAGGGCTTGCGCCATGATCTGATGGCCAAAGCAAATGCCAATCATGCGCTTGCCGTCTTGCATGGCTTGCCGAATGAGATCTTCCGTTGGCGCAATCCAAGGCAGGTCCTCATAAATACCGTGTTTTGAGCCTGTGATGACGATGACATCATAAGGGTCAAGCGACGGTGGGAAATCGCCGTCCAGAACGGCAAATGTCTCTGCTTGATCCGGGGCCCGGCCAATCATGGCCTTGCACATCTCATCATAATCGCCATGCGCATCAAGCGCTTCGGGAATGGTGCGCCCGGTTTGCAAAACAGCGATGCGGAGCGGATCAGTCACGCTATGCTTTGTCAGATAGCTGGAGCCAAATGGTTTTCAGCTCGGTGTATTTGTCCAGCGCGTGGAGTGATCGGTCACGGCCAAAGCCAGACTGTTTAAACCCGCCAAAGGGCGTTGTGATGTCGCTGCCATCCCAGCAATTGACCCACACATTGCCAGCCCGCAGGCGGCGCCCTGCGATATGGGCTGTGTTGACATTGCTGGTCCAGATACCCGCAGCCAAGCCATAGATGCTGTCATTAGCGATGGCCATGGCTTCATCGAGTGTATCGAAGGTAATGGTGGAGATGACGGGGCCAAAAATCTCTTCTTGAGCGATGGCCATGTCATTTTTGACACCATCAAAAAGGGTCGGCTCCACATAAAAGCCTCCGCTTTGGTTATGCGCTTGCTTACCGCCAGCCACCAAAGTTGCCCCTTCGGAAGCACCGCGCGCGATATAGCCCAAAACCGTGTCCATCTGCGTGCCATCGACCAGAGAGCCAAAGCGCGTATCGGGATCAAGCGGGTCGCCTGGCACCAAGTCATTCGCAATCGAAGCGACCTTCTCAACAAACTCATCCTTGATCTCGCGCTGCACCAGGAGCCGTGTGCCAGCGGTGCACACCTGGCCTTGGTCATAGAACACACCCCAAGCGGCAGCATCGGCAGCAGCATCCAGGTCAGCGCAATCGGCCATCACAATCTGCGGGCTCTTGCCACCGCATTCGAGGCCAACGCGCTTGAGGTTCGACTGCGCCGCATAGCCCATGATGAGCTTGCCGACCGCGGTTGAGCCAGTGAAGGCAACCGCGTCCACATCATTATGCAGCGCCAAGGGCTTGCCCGCGCTCGGGCCGTCGCCCGGCACCACGTTAAACACGCCGTCCGGAAGGCCTGCTTCGGCCATGAGTTCGGCGACCCGCAGCAGCGAAAGGCTGGTTTGCTCGGCCGGCTTCATCACAACGCTATTGCCCGTCACCAAAGCTGGCGCAAATTTCCAAGCCGCCATCAGAAGCGGGAAATTCCAAGGCGTGACCGCGCCCACAACGCCTAAGGGCTCACGCACAATCGTGGACAGCGCGTCGCTTGGAGAGGGGCCGGTCTCGTCGTAAGTCTTGTTGATCGCTTCCGCGTAATATCGAACAGTCTGGATGGTCAGCGGCAGGTCAACAGTCGCGGTATTGTAGATCGGTTTGCCAAGGTCCAGCGTTTCTAAGAGCGCCAACTCCTCCGCATTCTGCTCCATTAAGTCGGCAAGCTTCAGCAGTGTCTCGCGGCGCTCGTTGGGGCTGGCCTGGCGCCAGGTGCCGCCCTCGAAGGCGGCCCGCGCAGCCGCAACTGCTTGATCAACATCGACGCCATCGCAGGCCGCAACATCAGCCAGCTTTGAACCATCAATAGGCGAATAGGTTGCCATGGTTTTGCC